>WRKJ01000109.1 GCA_009778135.1 Defluviitaleaceae bacterium | reverse complement strand
TTGCTCATGGCGACACCAGTGACAGCGTAGATGACCTGTCTCCACATGAAGTGAAATCTCTGTTGAACCACATTTTTCACATTTCGTTTGCCCATCTTCTAAACCAGAGTTTGTATCTACAACCGTTGCATCTGATGTGTCTAATGCTAAATTTTCATGATCATTCATTTCTACATCGCTCCTGATTTTCAAATGATAAATGCAAAGAAATCAATTTAAAGTAATGTCATGCGAGATTACTTTAAATTGATTTTAATCGCTCATTAAATACCCAAGACTCTTGATTTTGCTGCATCAAATTCTTCTTGAGAAATCACACCTGCATCAAGAAGTTGTTTCATTTGCGTTAACTTCGCAACTGGATCTTCCATTGTTGGTGCTGTCGCAGCTGGTTGTACGGGGACTTGCGGTGCAATCGGTTGTCCTGTCATTGGATCAAACATCGGCTGTTGTTGCGGCGCAATCGGTTGTCCTGTCATTGGATCAAACATCGGTTGTTGTTGCGGTGCAATCGGTTGTCCTGTCATTGGATCAAACATCGGCTGTTGTTGCGCAATTGGTTGTCCTGTCATCGGATCAAACATCGGTTGTTGTTGCTGCGCAATTTGTCCACCGACAAAAGACTGCTGGTTTGTGGGTTGTTGCATCCCTTGCATCATGCCACCGGCAGCATTCATGCCCATGCCCATAAAAGCCATGCCCATGCCACCACCATTTGGATTCGAACCCGCCGCTTCAATCCCACGTGCAACAGATTGTTGCATCATGGAATTACCACGTGCGCCCATCATGGCATCTGCACGGCGAACATCACTCAGTAAAGCTTTTGTATCTGCATCATATTCGATGGCCTTAATGGCGACTTTTTCGATCGTAATCCCACGATCACTTTGCCAACGGAAACCATTTTCTACTGCTTGAGATAAAGCTTGACCAAAGCCAACAGCATCTCCTTGAATACGTGAAATACGATTTCCTTTATCAGGGTCATTGGTGTAGTTAGAAAACGCCGCTGCTAAACTACCGACAACTTCGCTAAACAACTGCGCACCGGCATCATTGTCCATGTCTGAAAAATCAAATAAGGGTGCACCTGGCATTAAATACTTGGCGGGTACAAATTGCTTCACAAATAAAATAGGATCAATGATTCGCAGTGTATACGTTCCTCTTGTTACAGCACCAACTTGTGTCCCTAAAAAAGCATCATCCCAATAAATTTCAGACTGTGTCCCAAAGCGATTATTTGGAATTTCTCTTAAATTGACATAAAATGCTTTTTGTTGAGATCCAGGAATGCCACCAAATTTAAAACGTTCCCACGATGTTTTAATCGTTGCTGATAACAAGCCGTCACCGGCAAAAAGAGATTGAGAATTTTGATTGTCAGATGTGTAGGTATAGCCACCAGCCTCAGCAATTAAACCTGTTAATGCACCATCTTCCATGGTAATCAATGCCATACCTTCTGGCACAACAAATCGACTCCCGTTGGTAATGACATTGTCAGACCCTTTTCTATTAACACCACGACCTGCGTTTTGTCCTTGTTTAATGGCTTCTGAAATCGCAGCAGTGGCTGGAACACCTGTTTGTGGTGTAAAAAAATCTTTCCACTGATCAGCAAGTGTACCACCAATCGCACCACCTGCTGCCCCAGCAATACCCCCGACAAAGTTTCTAATGAATCCCATGACTCATGACCTCCAATCACGTCAAATTATAAGTTCACTTACTATTATAACACATCAGTCGCTTATTTCCTATCTCATTTTGTTAAAATCCTTCCGTCCTTTTCAATCACGCCTTTCACCTACGCGTGGTGCATCGAATCGATCCCCTATTTTCTTTTGATACCAAATAAATAGACAACCTGAAAAAGCCAAACTCACCCCAAAAGGAAGTAAAAACGCCAATGATAACGGTGTGGTCACATAAGTGCCCACTAAAATATATGGCATCATCGCAACACTTAGACCTAACAAACTGACAATCACATACTGCCAAAATGGTGCTTTGCTCGCACCACAGGCGATGTTAAACAAATCAAACGGAAGTGGCAACATGCGATAAATAAAACAAAAAGATGAAAATCGTTTGTTACAACCTTCTAAAAAAAAATGCACTTTTTCATGCTTAGCTAAATAATCATTGACTTTTTGCTGACCCAGCCATTTCCCTAAATAATACCCCGACGTCAACGCTAAAAAAAGACCTCCAACTGTCATAAAAATGGCCATCCAAATAGAAAACACGAGGCCTGCTGCCATGTACAACGCAGGTAACGGAATAAACATGAAAAATGGCTTTAATAAATAAAGCCCCATGAAAATCAAAATAATGAACCCGCCTGAAACCTGTGCGAAATCAACAATCCACGCCACCACATTCATTTAAACACTCCTTCTAGACAAGCTCGTGCTGCACTCGTTTTAGTGTAACCATGAATAGTCATGCCATGCATGTCATCTCATGAGCCGCGGACACTTACCTACAACAGCTCAAAAACAGCCACTGCATCGCCTAAAAATGTCGCATCGGCATCAACAGTCTCAATCACTTCTTTATTAATGGTCAATATTTGAGCATCTCTTTTTGCATACTGAATCAAACTCGCAAAAGGATACACTTTAAAACTGGTACCCACAATCACAACTGTATCAGCGCTAGCCATGGCTTGTAAAGAACGTTCAATATTTCCTGAATCAATTTGTTCATCGTATAAAACGACATCTGGACGCACAAGCCCACCACAGTCTTCATGTAAATAATGATGTAAAAAACGGTCTATCTCGACATTTTCTCCACACGTTTCACAATAACATCTCGCAAGTGATCCATGAAATTCAACCAAATGGTGACTGCCCGCTCTTCCATGTAAGCCATCGATATTTTGAGTAATCACCGTCACCTTTTTCAACGTCTCTAATGCAGCTATTTTATCATGGATCACATTAGGCGTTGCTTCTTTTTGAAACAGTTGCTTAATGAACCGATGAAAATCAGCTGTGTCATCAAGCAAAGCCTGCCTTGACAATAAATACGCTGGCTCTTTCACACCACTGTTCGTATATAACCCATCCACCGATCGATAGTCAGGTATCCCACTAGGCGTTGAGACCCCAGCCCCTGTTAAAAAGACGATCTCTTGACGCGCTTGGATCAAAGTTGCCATTTCTGCTGCTGTTACCATACTGCCGGACCTCCAAATTCATAAATATTTGTGTAACCTAAAGCCACTAAAGTATGCGCAGCATAAACGCTACGGACACCCGCTTGACAGTAAATCAGAATCAGTTCCTCTTTGTGAGGCAAAACCACTTGAGCATGTTGCATGATTTCATCATACGGGAGCAAAATCGCATCTTTTAAATGACCACGTTCAAACTCTTCAGCAGTGCGAACATCCAAAATGATGACCTTTTCTTCATTTTTAGCCATGGACATGGCTTCATCAAATGTAATTTGTGTAAAACCAACTTCACTAAAATCAATCTCTTGTGCTAACATAGTCATTCTTCCAATCTGTTTTATTTTCTCATTCAAAGGATCGCTCATCTCGGCGCTCACTTTTTTTGTCTTTCGTGCAGCTACCCATTCTCAACGTCAATCCAACTGGACAATGATCAGAGCCTAACACGTGATCATAGATAGCAACAGATTCAATACAATTTTTCAAATTTTCTGAAACGAGAAAATAATCAATTCTCCAGCCCACATTCCGTCCACGGGCACCATTCATATAAGACCACCACGTATAAGCACCTTCGCGTGTTCGATTTAAATACCGAAACGTATCCACAAATCCCGCTTCTAGTAAAGCCGAAAATTTTCCCCGCTCTTCTTGTGTAAAGCCCGCATTTTTCCGATTAGATTTAGGATTCTTCAAATCAATTTCCTGATGTGCCACATTTAAATCACCACAAATGACAACGCCTTTTTCTTTGCTTAAATTGACGACATACGTTTTAAAATCATTTTCCCACTGCATGCGATAATCAAGCCGTGATAAATCTCGTTTCGCATTCGGTGTATAAACAGTTACAAAGAAAAAATCTGTGTATTCAACGGTAATGACGCGCCCTTCTTTATCATGTGCTTCAATCCCCATGCCATAACGCACAGACAGCGGCTTTTCTTTGGCAAAAACAGCTGTTCCTGAATACCCTTTTTTCTCAGCTGAGTTCCAGTATGCTTCGTAACCTTCAAATTCAAAATTGCCTTGTTCTTTGTTCATTTTAATTTCTTGCAACCCTAAAATATCAAAGTTTTCTTCGTTAAAGAAGTCCATAAAGCCTTTCGTCATACAAGCCCTTAATCCATTTACATTCCACGACCCCAGTTTAATCGCCTTCTTATTTTGTTCCATTTTTTCCTCCAATGTGACATTGAATCAGTCTTTTTTCTGTGACAATCTGATGAACCGCTACATCATGAGCTTCCATCGGTACAACTTTTTGGAGTTGACATTCAAAAGCTAAAGCGAGTGAATTCCCATGATAAATGTGTAAGAAACGGTCGTAATACCCGCCACCAAATCCCAAACGATGACCTTGCTCAGTAAAAGCGACGCCAGGTAAAATTAACAAGTTGATTTCATCTGGCTCAAGCAACACTGTCTCAGCGGTTTTCGGCTCATAAAGTCCTGAATGAACCACTTCTAATTGATCAAAAGAGGCAATCAAATAAAAATCCATTTCTCTCGTTGCAGATCGACATTTGGGAACCGCAACTTGTTTATTTGTTTGCCACGCTTGCTTAATGAGTTGTCTCGTTTCAACTTCAAACGCACGCGCAATGGTGATGCCGATACAGCTGGCATGCTGCCACTCATCAAGGCTCATCACCCGCTTGACGATCTTTGCTGAGTTGAACTGACGGTCTTGTTGAGACTGTTGTAAAAGCTGCTTTTTCAATTGACAACGCATCGTTTTTTTATCTGTCATATCATCTACTTGCCCCTTCTAACAGTTAATACAAATAGTCAAATTTTTCAATGTCTGCCACTTCTCCAATGACCAAAAAGCAGTCTCCTTCTTGAATGTTGTAAGTCGGGTCGATGTTTAACGTTAAATCATCACTCCCTTTGTGTTTAACACCAATGAGGTTTAATTTATACACATGACGTACATTTAATTCGACCACTGTTTTCCCATGCCAAGCGGTTGGTGCGTTAATTTCAGAAACAGAATACCGGTCATCAAGGGTCGTCAAGTCCACAATGCTTTTATGTAGTAACCCTCTTGCAACGCGTTCTCCAATGTCTTTTTCAGCACGAATCACTTTATCAGCACCGACTTTTTCTAAAATGCGTTGATGTTGGTGATTTTTCGCTTTGGCAATAATATAAGGAACACCTAGTTCTCTGAGCAGCAACGTCGCCAAAACAGCATCTTCTAAATTATTTCGAAGGGAGACAATGGCAACATCAATGTCTTTGATGTCCAGGGCAATTAATTCTTCTTTGTTGGTTGCATCTGCAACAACCGCTTTGGTCACATGCTTGCTTATTCGCTCAATACAGGCGAGATCTTTATCGATCGCAAGGACTTCACACCCATACTTTTCTAATGTTTGCGCAATGGTTGAGCCAAAAACGCCAAGGCCGAACACTGCGTACTGCTTTTTTTCATAAACGGTTCGTTGATGTGATTTATATTTATGCGGTTTAAGTTTCATGGTTGACACTCCTTCATTTGTCTGTTTCTTTTACCCAAGTAACAAATCGCCATCCAGATAACGCAGCTCTTTTTTCTCACGTTGTTGATGCGATTTGTTAACAAAAGAGATGAGCATCGTGATGGGACCTACGCGACCAATCAACATTAAAGCCATCACGACCAATTGGCCAACAACAGAAAGCGTCGGTGTCAATTGGCGGCTAAAACCAACGGTCGAAAATGCTGAAATCACTTCGACACTCAAGTCAAAAAGTGGTGCTGGTTCACTAAAACTAAGGATGACCAACGCGGCAAAGATCACAACAAAAGCAGTTAAAACAATGGCAAAAGAGCGAATGATGAGTCGTTTTTGAATCCTTTTTCCGAAAACATGAACTTCTTTTTCTCCTTTATAAATGTTGTATACCATCAAAACCGTTATCATAAACGTCGTCGTTTTAATCCCACCTGCTGCTGAACCAGGAGAGCCACCAATGAACATGAACAACCCTAAAATCAAAGTCGTGCCTTGACGTAATTCATAAATGGGAAATGTTGAAAAACCTGCTGTTCTCGTAGAAACAGATAAAAAGAAACTCTGTTGTACTTGATGCAAAGCGGACAAATGACCAAGTGTTTGCGGGTTACTTCTTTCAGTTAAAAAGACAATCAAAGCAGCGCTTAAAATAAGAACGACAGACATGATAACGACCACTTTGCTATGCAAACTCAGCTTCAAAAACAGACGTCGCACGCGAAAACGATGGAGATCACCCCGTTGACCTTTTAAATGTTGGACAAGATCAAACCAAACCATAAATCCAAGACCACCCAGTACAATCAAGCTACCTGTGATGAACAGGAAAAAAGGATGATGGCCATAAGCCATTAAATACGTCTGCTCAAAGACATCAATCCCTGCATTTGAAAAAGCTGAAATGGCATGAAAAACGCTGTAATAACTCCCCCTTAAACCACCATATCTGGGGATAAAGATGACCATTAAAAGCAAAGCGCCAATGGCTTCAACCATGAATGTATAAGCCAAAATCCGTCGAACCATTAAAGACGACGAACTAATAGAAGACTGATTGAGCATTTCTTGTAAAACCATTTTTTGTCTCAAAGATAATTTTTTCTGAATTTTGCTCAATAGCACATACAACAACGTTAAAAAACCGAGTCCACCTATTTGAATCAAGACCAAAATAACCAGTTGTCCCCAAATGGTATACTGTTCGCGAATGTTAATCGGAAAGAGTCCTGTCACACAAGTTGCAGAAGTGGCGACAAACAAATGATTCACGAATGACAACTGATCATTTCGATTTGAAATGGGTAAGGATAAAACCATGGCACCGATTAAAATAACCAGCAAAAAGCTCAAAATAAGTTGTCGTGTTGGAGAGATCAAATTTCGTCTCTTGATCTCTTTTATGACCTTGTTGTACATGATGCATCTCCTTAACAAGCCGGTTTTACTTCGTTTTTAATTGTACCACATGACCTTTTCTTGTTCAATATGAAACGTCAACCTTTTGTTAAATCAACAGTTGATTCCGTTCATTCCATAACGTGCGATAACCAAAATATAACGTGCAAAACACGGATAAACAAGTAACCGCAGCAATGGCAATAATCACTGAAATTTGATAAAGAATGGCTGTCATCGGCATGGCACCCGCGATCATTTGTCCCGTCATCATGCCTGGTAGTTTGATAATCCCCATGCTCG
The DNA here is from genome assembly GCA_009778135.1 of Defluviitaleaceae bacterium. GTDB lineage: Bacteria > Bacillota_I > Bacilli_A > MOL361 > Turicibacteraceae > WRKJ01. Next base: position 62,297 of record WRKJ01000109.1, on the reverse strand, counting down.
TCATGGTGATGATCGTCGGCAGTATCGCCGTTTCAATCGCTTGATTAATTAAAGGTAACAACGCCTTCTGCGGCGTCACACCCATGTTGATCAACACATCAATTTGGTGACGCTTTGCCTGTAAATTTTCTTCAAATGTCTTTAACCCAAGTGCCACACCACTCACTGCATTCCCCATGATCATCCCACTTAAAGGGATGGTCAATTGCGGATTAAAAAAGTGATCATCGAGAACGATGATGATATAAAAAGCAAGGATGATCAACCCAGTTGTCACGGTGGACACACCAATGATCAACTTGAACTTTCTGTTAAGTGCTCGGTTTCTAGCCAAAATCATCTGAATGCCAAATCCTGTGATGGCAATGAGGTAAACAGTTGTCAATAACGGATGCGGGTAAGCGAAAATATAAGTCAAAACCACGCCTGCTAACACGAGTTGAACCGTCATCCGCACACTTGCCACAATCACAAGTTTTGACTGATTGATGTTACATTTTTTCATGATGACTAAAATAACAACGAGCAACACATAAATCAGCGCAAACTGTTGTAAATTTAATAAGTCTGGCATCACGGCATCCCTCCTAATGTCATGACTTCATCTGCAAAACGGTCGACAAGTTCTTTGTCATGCGAAACCACGATAAGCGTTTTTCTTTGTTCTTCACAGTATGACTTGAGCTGAGCCAGCAAGAGATCCCCATTCTTTTCATCTAAGGCACTGGTCGGCTCATCCATCATCAACACGTCAAACCCTAATGCCAAATGAATGCCAACAAAAACCCGTTGCTTTTCTCCACCCGACAGTCCGTAAACTTGTTTGTCTAATGAGATGTCAATGGCACACCTGTTTAAACAAGCTTGAATGTCTTCATCACTCGGTGGGACGCTTTCACGATAGTCAAAAAAAAGGTGGAAATTTTCTTTGATCGACTGTGACTCAAATAAAACGGCCGATTGACTCACTAGCAAGACTTGACGTCTCAACTTAATCGGATCAACAGTTAACACCTCACAACCCCCGTAGTAAACCGTCCCTGTTGTCGGCGTTAAGATGCCATTTAATAATTTTAACAGTGTACTTTTCCCTGTGCCACTTGCTCCCGTAATAAAAGTTGTCATGCCGCCTTTAATTTCTAAATCAGGATAAGTCACAACATCTTTAACCGTCACACCTTCTAATTTAAAGCCTTTCATTGTGTCAAACTCCTTACTGCATGTCGGGTCTTCATGATCACTGAGATTTCAATGAAAAAGCCACAAATGTGACTTTTAAAATGACCGTAACGACATGCTTTTTGATCCTATTTTTGTCATGCGATGACAAGGTAAATGCTCACTTTCATTCGTAACCGACCCATAGCTGTACATCACCCGTTTCAAATGACCGTCCAATATCAATGATCCGTTGGTTACGACTACCTCTAAATCTCAACCTGAGGTCTTTTTGAGCAAAGATAAACAGGCCGTCAACCAATACGTCACAAAAAGAAAGGATGTTCCGACGTTTATCATGTTGAAGCAGTTGTTCGTACGTATAACCTGAGTAGATCCAGATGCGCTTACCCACTTCAGTTTTAACCCGCTTAACGAACGTTAACAAATCATCATCATGAAGTTGATCCATCGGTTCACCACCTAATATCGTAACCCCTTTGATTTCTTCGCTTTTAATCATGTCAATGAAGTCATCTTCAACCTGCTTCGTCCAGGGTTGACCGTAACGAAAGTCTTTATACGCCTCGTTAAAGCATCCTTTACATGTATGCGTGCAACCTGAAACAAACAGGCTACTCCGAATACCAGGCCCATTTGCAGTGTCGTATTTTCTAATTTGGGCATAATACATGTTATCACGACCTTTTCAAAGCGCATTGACATTCGAAGATCTAAGCTTGTACAGGCTCATGCTTATCATCACATGCTTTATTTGGACATGTGATTTTTTCATCTTTACCTTTTAGTACAAGCAAGCCTTTACAGTGTGGACATGTTTGATCAATGGGCTTGTTCCAATAAGCTTGATCACATTTTGGATATTGATTACAGCCATAAAAAATGCGACCGCGTTTCGAACGTTTGAGCACCACTTCTCCTTCTTGACACTTAGGACACGTTACGCCTGTTCCCGTATCTTCTGTCACACCTTCTGTCGCATCTTTTTTAATGTGGGTACACGCTGGGTAGTTGCTACATGCAACAAACTCACCATAACGACCACGGCGAACGACAAGTGGATGTCCACAGTCTGGACAGTCTTCTCCCACTTCTTTTGGTGCAATTTTCTCCATGTTCTCAGTCGCATGTTCAACCAATGGAATAAATCGATCATAAAAATCTTTTAATTCAACATGCCAGACTTTTTCACCCCGTGCAATTTCATCTAAATCATCTTCCATTTTCGCCGTGTATTCAACGTTAATTAAATTGGAGAAAAATTCTTCTAATTTATCACTGGTTAAAATACCTTGTTCTGTTGGTTTAAAGCGTCGCTCTTCTAAATTCACATAGCCGCGTGCTTTTAATGTATCCATCGTTTGCGCATATGTAGAGGGACGCCCAATGCCAAGTTCTTCCATCTCGCGAATTAAACGTGCCTCTGAATAACGGGCGGGTGGCTGCGTAAAATGTTGCGTAGGTGTCATGCTTTGATTCATGACTTCCATCCCTTCGGTTAAATCAGTTGGTAACATTTCATTTTTTGTATTTTCAAAGCTATATACTTTTAAATAACCATCAAACACTAAAATTTGACCATTGGCTCGAAAGTTATACGCACCAGATGTAATATCAATCGACGTCGCTTCAACCATCGCATCTGCCATCAAAGAAGCAACTGCACGTTCCCAAATCAACTTGTAAAGCTTAAACTCATCCGGTTTTAAATGAGACTTAACGGACTCAGGTGTCCGCATAACAGAAGAGGGTCGAATGGCTTCATGCGCTTCTTGCGCATTTTTACTTTTCTTTCCAGCACCTGTCCCTTTCCCAACAAATGTCTCACCATACTGTTGACCGATAAAATCTTTTGCTTCACCCACAAATAAATCAGATAAGCGCGTCGAATCTGTTCGCATGTACGTAATTAATCCAACTGCTTCGCCACCGACACTGACACCTTCATAAAGTTTCTGAGCAGTCGACATCGTTTTTCTCGCATTAAACCCAAGTTTAGAACTTGCTTCTTGTTGCAAAGTAGACGTAATAAAAGGTGGTTTTGGCGATTTTTTACGATTTTTCTTCTCAATTTTATCAATCACATAAGGTGCTGCAAGTGCATGAACATGTGTCATGGCTTCTGCTTCATTCGCAATTGCTAGCTTTTTGCCTTCAAATTTAGTTAACTCGGCTTCAATTTGAGCATGAGCCGCACCAAAAATACCGTGAATATGCCAATATTCTTCACTAATAAACGCTTGTATTTCGCGCTCTTTCTCAACGATCAAACGCAAAGCAACCGATTGCACGCGTCCAGCACTTTTGCTCTTAATTTTATTTTGCAACAATTTCGACAATTTAAACCCAATAATCCGGTCAACAATGCGCCGACTTTCTTGAGAACGTACCAAATCCATGTCAATTTTACGTGGTGCTTTAAAGGCATCAACGACGGCATTTTTTGTAATTTCATTAAAAACGACACGGTTCTTTAGGTCAACATCCACTTCCAACACATCTGCCAAATGCCAACTAATGGCTTCACCTTCACGATCAGGGTCGGTTGCCAGATAAACAAACTCAGCATTTTTTGCTGCGTGCTTCAGCTCTTTAATCACTTTTGATTTACCCGTCGCATTTTTATAATTGGCTGCAAATTGATTTTCAACATCAACACCAAGACCACCTGGACCTGTCGTTGCTAAGTCTCGAATGTGTCCAACACTGGATAACACGACATAGTCCTTTCCTAAATAATTTTCGATGGTCTTCGCTTTAGCTGGCGATTCTACAATAACTAATTTTTTCGACATATTAAACCTTCCTTTTCACAAACTCAAAAAATTAAATTAGTTTCATTTTACCTTAAACCCTTAATTTTGTCAAATAAGATGAAAATTTTTTATTTGTGTTTTTGACAATATCTGATTATTTTTGCCATACATACACATTGAAAGGATCAACTGTCGCATTGCTTCATCAGACAACGTGCGAAAAAGAAGTCCAACTTTGACGCTCGACTCCATCGTTTCCTTATCCTTTGAGGTTTTATCTACCACCCCGGCGCGTTGAACCCCCTCTTGAAAAACCACCGCTGCCACTTCGTGGTGTCGAGGGACGAGCAGGACGTCCTTGACTCCGTGTCGCCCTGTTAACAGATACACCAGCGCCACGACTCGTTGACGCTTTTGGTGGCGTACTTCTTGTGAACGTTGGTGATTGAGGTTGACGATAGGGAGGTTGATGACGCATGTTTCGATTGGCATGTCGACGACTTAGCAGATTACCTGCAAGAAAGCCCCCAGCAAAAGAGCCGAATCCACCTCTTCTACGTCGACCAAATCCCATTCCGCCTCCCATCATCATCGGTCTTCGCCGACGTCTTGAAAAACTTAGGAAAAAAATGAAAGCAATGACGACAATGATGATCAGGGTTCGATTGCCAAATAGGTTATTTTCTCCTTGCGTTGCAGCAGTTGTAACCGGTGATTGTTGAACGATGCCAGCTCCTGATGGAAATGCTTCAGTAACCTCAGCTGATAACACATCAAACAATTGCCTTGCGCCTAAATCATCATCACCCACTGCAAAATGAGGGGTGAAATACTGTTCTAACACGTGATTTAACTGGTTGTTTGACAAATGCTGCTCTAATCCTTGACCAATGGTGATATAAGCTTCACCCTCTAAATCAGCAATGACAATCAAAATCCCATTATTATTTTCAACCGATCCAACGCCCCATGCATTAAAAACCGTTCGAGAAAATTCACGAATGCTTTGACCCTCTGGAAGTTGTTCAACCGTTAAGAAAACAACTTCTCCTCCGGTTGATTCAAATAATTGTTCATTTTGACTGACTAAATAGCTAATCGTTGTCTCGCTAAATAAGTGGGCTAAATCTGTTACCGCATAATTGGCAGCTCGCTCTGGTACAGATCCATGCGCAACAACCGGTAAAAAAAGTAGCGTGAAAATGAGGCATATCCATGTAAAATAGCTTATTTTTTTCATAACAGTCTCCTTATCATCGTGATGCTGTCTGTCTTTATTATGAGAGATTCGTAGATTCCTATACGTCTTTCAATGGTGATAAACAGTACGCGTTAACGCACGCTAACACATCTCCCTTTTTATTATAGCAAATTTCGTCACAGATTGCCATCTCTGTCACGCAACATTCACGCTTATTTCATCAAACTCTATTGACTATTCAAGTCAATCAAGCTATAATAATGATTGACTAATTAAGTCAATCACAAACGCATCAGTCAAATGAAAGGATGAATCAATCATGTTAGACCTAGAAGACGTCTTACAAAAAGTGACTGCCATGGATCACGAAAAGTACCAACAGTTGATTCAAGTAGCCATGAAAGAATTTTGCAAAGGTTATAAACATGCATCAACAGATGTCATGACAAAAGAAGCAGGCATTTCAAAAGGGTTGCTTTTTCACTATTTTGGGAACAAAAAAACAGTGCTTCATTTTATCTTCAACCATGCCATCGAAACGATCATCACCCAATTTTTCAATCAAATTGATGAAAATGAACGCGACTTTTTTAAACGACTCAGCCAAATGATTCAAGTGAAAGTTCATTTTTCTTATGAACACCCTACTTTGTTCGATTTCTTTTCGACCGTTCAGCTCAGTGAAGAAGCTGAATTCGAACCGTTAAAAGAAAAAAGCGCTCAGATGCGACAAGCCTTTTGGAAATTAGAAAATGAGTCATTTTTTAGCTGTATTGATCGTACTTTGTTTAAAGACGATTTGGATGTCGACAAAGCCCTTCAAATTGTCATGTGGACAGCGACTGGCTTTGGTGATCAAATCATGAAAAAATACCCAACAGTTGAAAGTTATCAAGCTGAATACGACCGGATTTTACCTCAACTAGAGTCCTATTTGGACCTGTTAAAAAAATCATTTTATAAGGAGATGAATTAAAAATGAGCGTGTTAGACGTTAAAAAGTTAACAAAAAAGTTTGGTGCATTCACTGCTTTACATGACGTCAATTTGAAAATCGAAGCAGGTGAAGTACTCGGGTTTATCGGACCTAATGGCGCAGGAAAAACGACGACCATTCGGACTTTACTTGGCATTTATCAAGCAACCGCTGGCGCTGTGACTATTTTCGGTCAAGATGCTTGGCAAGATGCCGTTGCCATTCACAAGCGCTTAGCTTATGTCCCAGGAGATGTGACTTTATGGCCCAATTTAACAGGAGGTGAAGTCATTGATTTATTAACCCATCTACGAGGGGGCAGCGACAAGACCCGTCGTGACGCCTTGATTTCCCGCTTCAAATTAGATCCCACTAAAAAATGTCGGACTTACTCTAAAGGCAATCGACAAAAAATCGCTTTGATTGCTGCTTTCACGACGGATGCTGACTTGTATCTCTTTGACGAACCGACTTCTGGCTTAGACCCCTTGATGGAACAGGTTTTTCACGACTGTGTGTTAGAAGTAAAAGCAGCGGGAAAAAGCGTCTTGTTATCGAGTCATATTTTATCTGAAGTCGAAAAGCTCTGTGACCGTGTCGCCATTATTCGAGAAGGGAAAATCATTGAAAATGGCACCCTTGCTGAACTTCGTCACTTAACCCGAATGCACCTTAAAGTGAAAACGAAAACACCTTTATCCTTAGACGGTTTGACAGGGATTCATGAAGTCGAAATCCAAGATGATCATACGACTTTTCAGGTCGATCGTGATGATTTGGGTTTAATCCTTTCACATTTGGCTACCTTTGATATCATCGACCTTCAAAGTTCACCCCCTAGCTTGGAAACGTTGTTTATGGCACATTATCAAGGGGGGGATGCATCATGTTGCAATTAGCCAAGTTGATGATCAAAAGAGATCGATTCCAACTGCTCGGATGGCTCATTGGACTCATCACGCTTGTAACAGGGGTTGCTATTGCTTATAATGGGTTGTTTGGCACCCAGGAAGAATTAATGGGGATGGTGATGACCCTTGAAAATCCAGCGATGATTGCCATGCTCGGCCCGCTTGATGATGAAACTGTCGCTGCCCTTTTTGTCCAAAGCATGTTAGTCATGACTGCGATTGCTGTTGCCTTGATGAATATTTTTATCGTCACCCGTCACACCCGTGCCGATGAAGAAGAAGGGCGTTTGGAATTACTTAGGTCTTTGCCTATCGAAAGGACGACGCCCTTAAAAGCTGTTTACTTAACTGTCGGGGTCGTCAATGTGGTTTTAGCGTTAGCCATCGGCATCAGTCTCGGGATCGTTGGCCTTGAAGTAGGTGCAGTTGGAACTGATCTAACAGATTTTCAAGGTGCCCTTCTCTTTGGTGTCATCATCGGAACAACAGGGCTTGTTTTCGCTGCTTTTACAGCTTTATTTGCACAACTGTCTGCTAATAATCGGTCTGTGTTAAGTTATTGTTTTGCTTTTTTAGGGCTCACCTACTTACTTCGTGCCATTGGTGATCTCCATACTGACTTCCTTGCCCGACTCTCTCCGCTTGGCATCATCTTCAGAACCCACGCTTTTGTGACGAATGACTGGTGGCCAATTGGTGTGCTCATGATCACTGCCGGTGTCATTGGTGCATTCGCCCTTTACTTAAACGGTGTGCGAGATTTAGGCGCTGGTTTAATTGCAGCACGTCCTGGAAAAGATCATGGAAGCTGGTTGTTAAAAACGCATTTTGGTTTAACCCTCAAGCTTACAAAAGGCACATTGATCGGCTGGGGATTAACTGCCATTAGTTTAGGTGCATCTTACGGGGCTATCTTTGGTGACATTGAAACCTTTGTTGCCAGTAATGACCTGTTTCAACATATTTTTGTTGGGTTAGAAGGTGCAGAACTGATCGCAGGATTTATGTCTTTTATCCTGGTTATCATGGCACTGATTGCCACCATTCCTGTTTTATCTCTTGCGTTAAAGTTAAAAGGTGAAGAAAAGAAAAACAGGCTAGAGCAATTGCTTGCGCGTCCTGTTTCACGATATGACATTTTATTTAGCTATACAAAAATTGCTGCTTCCTTTGCGCCAGTCATGCTATTTCTGATTGCCTTTGGTCTTTTCGTCACCAGTTCCGCCGTTATGGCTGATCCCATTGGCTTTGGCACGATTTTAACAGCCATGATGGTGTATCTTCCTGCCCTTTGGGTCATGCTTGGCATTGTCATCTTTTTAATCGGGGTCTGTCCCAATTGGACTGGCTTAGCTTGGGTCTACTTAGGCTATAGCTTTATGATCATCTATTTGGCAGAACTGCTTGATCTACCTCGATGGTTACGTGACTTAACACCTTTTGGGCATGTGGCACCATATCCAGCGGAAGACATTGAATGGTTGGCGCTTATTTCACTGTTGATTGTTGCGATTGCTGTGACAGGGGTCGGGTTTCTAAGCTATCGGAAGCGGGATATTCAGGGGTGATTTTACTCATTTTTTAGGTGAAGATTTAATTGCTTAAACCGATCCTCACACCCATCTTGTCTGCCAAAACATTAGGAACATCAACGAGATGTTGTACAGATAAAAAACGTTCACTGCCAACGCCCATCACCGTAAGCGGCACATGAGCAGCTGTATGTCCTTGTGCTGACCAAGTGACACCCGTTTCATCAAACAAAACAGGCGCAACAACATGTCCGCCAATTTCTAACATATAGGCTAAATCATCATCATCTAAATCATCAGATTCTAACCCAAATGCTTCTGAAATATCCAGTGTAGAAAGATGTTCAAATCTATCTCGCAACATTTCTATTTCCAAATCAGTTAATTCAAGATGCCAATGTTCTGCTATGGCATCTTGCAAACCACGCCAATCACCTTCAGAAAGATACGGTTTTATCCCGCTATTAAAAGAGGTCGTAATGGTCTCAATGTTTTCAAAATTGATCGCATTCAATCCTAATCCACCTGACTCATGATCAGAAGTCACAATAATCAATGTCTCCTCAGGATGCTTGTGATAAAAATCAATCGCTACTTGAATGGCTTCATCAAATGCTAGAATTTGGTGTAACACTGATGCTGTATCGTTTACATGAGAAACTGTATCAATGAGCCCACCTTCTACCATCAAGAAGAAACCCTCTTCATCATTTGAAAGCACATCAATACCAGCTTGTGTAAGTTGTGCGAGTGTTGGTGTCGTTTGTCCTTGATTGGTTTGTGTGATTGCACTTGATAAGGCATTAGAAGCAAAAAGGCCTAAAAAGCGATCACTTTCAGAAAAGTTGGTTGCTAAAAAATCATCTAAATTTAAGTTGATCGTATAGCCAATGTCATAAAATGCTTCAATTAAATCTTGATCATCAGTACGCCTACCATTTACTTCCGTTGGTAAAAAATACCTTCTACCTCCACCAGCAATAAAATCAATTTCTCTTTCAAAATACTGCAATGCAATATCAGTTTGATGCCTCCTATTGGGGACATTTGCGCCAAAAGTAGCAGGGGTTGCATGCGTAACTGCCACATCCGTTACCAATCCAACTGCCATTCCTTCATCTTGTAAAGCTTGTAAAATGGTTCGCAACGGTTGTGTTCGATCTTCATTCATGCTGATGACACCATTTTGGCTTTGAACGCCAGTGGCAAGTGCTGTCCCAGCTGCACCAGAATCAGGAATCAATCGGTTTAATCCCCTTGTAGAAAGCATGGTAGAAATCGTCATGTTATTCATCGCTAACAGATAGCTAGGATCCCCAGCTCGCCAACGTCTATACTCTTCTGCTAACGTCCGATGATTCATCCCCATTCCATCACCGATAAACATGAAAATATACCGAGGTTGGGCCGCATACTCAGGTTGTTCAGGTTGCCAGATCACCTCATGCGTATCATGGGTAGGTATTTTGTACATCATGACCCCTAATAAGATCATAACAAGGATTGACGCAATGACATATTTTTGATAGTTTTTAATCATATTATTCACCTCACATTAAATTCGAATTGCTATCATTTTCTAATCTCATGATTGATTGTCGCCTTATACATCATCATCTGTTTACAACATGTTAACCAAAGCTGCAACCATCTGTGAAGAAGCTTCGGCTGCTGTTGGCAAAAATTCCTCAAAAGAGAGATGAGATGCTTTTCCAGCAATGTCAGATAATGCACGGACAACAACAAAGGGAACATCTGCTAAATGACAGACTTGTGCGACTGCTGCTGCTTCCATTTCTAAAGCGACCGCTTGAATGAAATTTTCTTTAATCTTATTCAATGGCTCAAGGTGATGAACAAACGCATCACCCGTTACAATTTGACCTTTAAAATATCGAACACCTGCTTTTTTTAGCACGTCTTCAACTTTTAAGATGAGCTGAGGATCCGCTTCAAACACAGCTGGTAGCCCAGGAACTTGTCCGAAAGCATAACCAAACCCTGTGACATCCACATCGTGATACGCAACTGTTTCACTCAGCACAACATCTCCCACTTCAGCCGTTTCCTGAATACCACCAGCTGACCCTGTATTAATCACACAAGTTGGCTTAAATTTTTCCATTAACAACGTTGTCGCAACCGCAACATTGACTTTACCAATTCCACTTTCAAGCAACACCACTTCTTTATCATGTAATGTACCGACTGTGAACGCCACATGCATGACTTTTTCTACATGTTGAATGTTCATCATTGCTTTTAAAATTTCAACTTCTTGCTGCATGGCACCGATAATCCCAATCATGTTTTCATCCTCTTTCTGCAAATAATTTAGTGATTTCAGCAATGGTTTTTGTTGCTTTTTCCATGGCATCTATCGAGATAAATTCGAATTTCCCGTGAAAGTTTTCACCACCTGTAAACAAATTGGGGGTTTGTCATGTCCGCTTGCGTGTCGACTTTGGCATAGCGAATGAATCTTTCTTGTAACTGTTGTTTCATCTGATGACCTCCTACTTCTTTTAATCCTTCAAAATCCGTGAAAAATTACGATAACTGCGGCGTAATTCTCGCGTTCGCAACGTTTTTTGCTGTGTTTTTTTCGACGATTTATCATCCAGCATTTCAGCTGTAATTTCATCTGAATGTCCCATAATATTTTCATGAATCAAAAACATGCGATGATCAAGTTCTGCAATTTTATCAGCACATACGACCAATTCATCACTTAAATGAGCTGGAATGTCGCCTTCGTATTTATAGCGTGCTGCGTGTTCGAGGGTTGCCCAAAAATTCATGGCTTCCGTTCTAATTTGAACTTCAATGGCCACTTGATCTGTTTGACCTGAATGAAAAACTGGAATCTCAACGATGAGGTGATAGCTGCGATAACCACTTGGCTTCGGTTTCATGACATAATCTTTTTCTCTTCGAATTTGAATATCTGGCATTGAACGCATCAGTTCAACTAACTGATAAATATCTCGCGTAAAGGGACAAATAATGCGAACACCTGCGATGTCAGAAATATGCTGTTTGGCATTGTGAGCCGTAATTTCAAATCCAAGCCGATCGAGTTTTTCTGCAATGCTTTCAGGTGCTTTGATTCGCCCACGAATATAATCAATGGGATTGTCATCATGGAAGTTCTCAAAATCTTCATGAACAATGGCCAGTTTTGTTAACAGGGTCCGATGCCCCCACTCATAAATTAATAAAAGCTCTTTTAATTTTGAAAATTCTTCTGTACTAAAACGAATCGACATACAACCCTTCCTCCAAAACGCACTGATTAAGTTGAAAATACATCTTTTATTATAGCATAAAATCCACTGATTGACGACTGCTACCATAGATTTTGGCCTGTTCATTTCATCCCGATCACGGTTGAAGCGCATCTGCTGTTCATTTCATCAAAAAGTTTTTTCAAATATAACGTTTTTAAACTTGCTTTTAAGCGTTAAAAATCGTATAATTATGACGATTATTTGAAAGCGGATAAAAGGATGTGTGGTAAAAATGGCAAATGATATGTTAACAGATTACTTAGCGACTGGCAAGGTGAATGCCGCTATGGCTTCTTTCGTTGCAAATTTAAATTTGGTTCATCAGTCCTATCCAGAAGTTGCAAAAGGCATTTTACAAGAGTTGATCGATCAACGTTCTCATTTAAAATTGATCGCCAGTGAAAATTTCTCATCTTTGCCTGTTCAAGCAGCAATGGGAAATTTATTAACGGATAAATATGCAGAAGGCTACGTGAACAATCGATTTTATGCCGGTTGTGACAATGTAGATGACATTGAAGGCTTGGCAGTTAAAGAAGCTTGCGCATTGTTTGGTGTTGACCATGCTTATGTACAACCTCATTCAGGTGCAGATGCCAACTTGGTGGCATTCTGGGCTATTTTACGCAAGCGCGTCCAAGGACCGATCTTAGAAAAATTAGAAAAGACCAACCTCCTTCATTTGACAAAAGCAGAATGGGATGAAATTCGCGTTGAAATGGGAAATCAACGTTTGCTCGGACTCGACTTATATTCTGGCGGCCATTTAACGCATGGTTATCGCCACAATGCATCTGCCCAAATGTTTGACGTTTATAACTACACGGTTGATAAAGAAACAGGTCTTCTTGATTATGACCATTTACGTACACTGCTTCATGAAGTTAAACCGCTGATCTTTTTAATCGGATTTAGTGCTTATACCCGTAACATTGATTATGAACGCATGCGTCAATATGCAGATGAGGTTGGTGCCGTCATGATGGTTGACATGGCTCACTTTGCAGGTCTGGTCGCAGGTGGCGTCCTCACCGGAAAATATAACCCCACCCAATACGCAGATATCATCACGACAACCACTCATAAAACATTGCGAGGCCCACGTGGTGGCATGGTCCTTGCAACGGCGGAATTTGCAGAACTGGTTGACAAAGGTTGTCCCCATGTCTTAGGTGGACCCCTTCCTCATGTGATGGCAGCGAAAGCATTGGCGTTTAAAGAAGCCAGTCAACCTGAATTCAAAACATATGCGGCTAAAATCGTTGAAAATTCACGCGCTTTTGCAGCGGCATTGCAAGACAAAGGCATCACTGTTTTAACAGGCGGGACTGATAATCACATCGTCCTTGTCAATGTGGGTGTGTTAGGCTTAACCGGTAGACAAGCAGAATCAGCGCTACGCGAATGTGGGATTACATTAAATCGAAACACCATTCCATTTGATCCAGAAGGACCGTGGTTTACCAGTGGTCTTCGCTTTGGAACACCTGCATTAACAACACTTGGCATGGGGACATCTGAAATGACGGAAATTGCCGATATTGTGGCAACCGTCTTAAAGCAAGTTAAACCCTCATTTATCGAAGCAAAAGGCATCTACAGCAAAGCTAAATACGAATTGTCTGAAAAAGTCATCTCAGAAGCTCAGCAACGGGTCCAAACATTACTTGAAAATGATGTCCTTTACCCAGAAATCGACATTGAATTTCTCAAAGCATACATGTAACGGCTTAATACAATAAAAACACTAGCTAAACTAGTGTTTTTATTGTTGTCTTTTAGTAAACGACTATCGCAAGCCTGGTAAACGAAATCTTGGGACAGCAGGTATTGCGGGAAGACCTGATAAACTTGGTAAAGCTGGTAGACCTGGCAATTCTGGTACCGGTGGAACATCTGGAAGAGGCGGTAATCCTGGAACACCTGGCAGTGCTGGAAGACTTGGCACATCCGGTACTGATGGGCGTTCTGGTAAAGCTGGCATGGGTGGTCGTGTTGGCAACACTGGCGGCACTTCTTCAATAACCGTAAAAGTGAATGCAGCTAAGTTAAGGCCTGACCACACATGTTGATTTCGTGCTTCAGCATTGTCTTCACCCATTAAACCAGGCGCATAAGCCAAACGCTGTGCCAAGTTTAAAGCGTCATTTAAGCTTGAATCAACGGCTAAGAAACCATTTGGTTGGAAAGTTTCTTGGAACTCAAGTGTTCTAAAAATGACAGCTTCTTCAGCACCTGGCAAGATATTTTGTCCACCGCCAACACCTGGAACATTCAACAGTGGTGTACGTCTTGCTGGAATGGTGCTAAGCAAACGATCTGATGCTGGAATCGCACTGTAACCTTCTGTCGCAAAAATCGTGACTTCTGAACCAATTTCTAGATCCGTCAACTCAATTTCAAAGTTACCTTGTGCATCAACGCGAACAGGAATCGCTTCTTGCGCATCAACTTGTACAAAGACAGCCAGATTGTTTTCAGCACTCACATATCTGAATTCATTTGTCCAAATATCAAACGTGACATTGGCATCAACAGCATCAGCTAACCACTGATCAAAAACATTACCTGTAAGCGTTGAAACAGTATCGTCAGTTATCGTCAGTTCATAAGCTTCTACTGCAATTCCATTGACAGCGACATCTCTGATTTCAACAGGTGTGTTATCGACTGAGAATGCAAATACTTCATCAAATGCCCATGTCCAACCGCCTTCATAGACTTCAAGAACGATGATGAAATCACCTTCTGATAAAAGCTGCCAAGTTGCATCCTCAGTTTGACGATGAATGAAGTTTAATTGATCTAATAGACCTGGATCATGCGTGTCACTTGACTCGACATATAAAGCAGAAATCTCGTCTACTGGTAAATATAAACCGTCAAAGATAACCGCACGATGCGTTTGTCCGATCGTTAAGCGTGTTCCTGGATTGCTTTCTGGCACTGGCGGATAAAAAATATGATGGCCAGGTGCAGCAGCGACAGGTAACTCATTCGCACCCGCAAATCCAACCAAATAATCAGCAAATTCAGGATCCATCCAATTATCACGCGTTAAACCTTCAGTTGCTTCAAAAATCCATGAACGCATTGTCAGACTTGATTCTGGTGTGAAGAACATCCCAAGTTCACGACTTGCTTCCGTTTGTGCATGTTCACCTGTAGAAATAACCGGACGATATAAACGCATGCTGTGCATAGCAGGTGGTCTGTCTGCCATCACACCTGCAAATGGCATGGCTGCAATCACTTCTCCATTGGCTAAAACATTAATGAACCCTTCATAATGACCCAACGCTGCTGTACTTGGAATAACCATGTTAGCATTAAAGCTTCCAGTTCCATGCGCAGGCACTGTTAATGATGTCGTACTTAAACTGACAGTAACCCCTTGCGCCTCTGCATCTTGATTTCTTGAATGGTCATAATTAATCCATTCAATTTGTAAATCGTAAGTCACTGCTTCATCACTTGTATTGACAATCGTTGCTGGAAGCGTCCGATTTAAACCAACTTCTTCTTGACCTGGCAAGAAACGACTCACACCACCAAAACTAAATGAACCTGTTCTTGTCGACGCAAACGCATCATCTCCAGCAAAGTCTTGATCATTAAACGGATCAATAAATGAAGCAATACGTGGGTCTAAAACGACACGGTCGTAAGTGACATAGACAAAGCTTGAAGCAAAGGCTGCCGCATAAACATCAACTTGTCCAGCACCGGTATCAAACACGGAACCACGGATGTCAGCTTCCGTTTGTGCTGCTGTTGTAAAATGCCCTGGTTCTAAACGAATTGCCGTATTCATCAATCTAACTTTGATTTCTTCATTGCGCCATTGTTCACCATTTTCACGGCTAAAATCAAGGAGTAATGCCACAGCCCCGGCAACGTGAGGTGCTGACATCGATGTCCCACTCGAAGACGCATAACCTACACCATGCCAGCGTGGATTAGCAGACCAAACATTCACCCCATGCGCACCAATATCTGGGCTAATTTCATACGAAATTAAAATCGGTCCACGAGACGAAAAGTTAGCAAGCCTTAAAGCCGGTACGATAACATAGCCACCTGTTAAATGAAAATTGGCATAATCTACGTCTGATTCAGCAATATCTGCAACCAATTCAAAACCGTCAGGATGCTCAATACTAAACATCGGTACCCAAGTGGTACTGATCCCTTGCGAAGATGGCGGTACTTGATCCAGACCGTTAATGGTGATCACACCCGCTAACCCTCTGGCATGTGCCTGAGCAGAAATATCAACGAATGGCGAACCACGACGAACGAGAACAAACGCACCTTGCAACGCATCTTCACCATAAGTTGCCACCAATAAATCAAAATCTTCAGCGATTCCCGATCCTGGCTCACCAACAGGACTTGCGCTATTTTCAGTCCTTGGCATCACGAAGATGCGATGGTTACCATCTTGTGGGAAGCCGTCCATTTCACTGATCAAATGACCATTATCGACACGTAAAGATGCCGCATTGTTGGTAACAGGCAGTAATTCACCAACGATATCATTGCTTACCCCATTAAAGGAAACAGCATAAGGTTCAAACGCATCATAAATGGTATCTTGGAACGCTGCAACAGAAATGGCTTTTGTTGCAGGAGCCGGATCTGTAATCGTATTGAAGCCATTGGCACCTGCACCTGAATTACCTGCAGAAATGACAAATGTAATTTGATGATCTTGCGACAGCATTAACTGATTAATGGCAGTTCCTGTAATCGCATTGGTTGTTGCAGAGCCACCACCAAGTGACATATTAGCCACATCAGCGCGGTCAATGTAAGACCATTCGATCCCACGTAACACCGTTGTCATTGAACCACCACCTGGTCCTAAAACACGGTAAGCAATCACGTAAGCTTCTGGTGCCACACCTAAAATCGCATTGTCTCGTCCAGTATCACGACCGACAATGGTTCCAGCTACATGCGTTCCGTGAGAAGTTTGGGCTGCGAACCCAGAAGCTGCATGATGTAGTGGAACAGGTGTTCCTGGGAATGTTTCCATCGGATAATAATGACTGAAATCATACGCAGGAATAATCGTATGGAAGCCTTCCATCAAGTTACGACCCAAGAAACGATAGTTGCCATACCAAATGGGTTCATTTGAATATTGGAAGACGTTGAAATGATGTTCTGGCACTGCAACACCATCAGGGACACCTGGAAAAGGTCCATCAAAATCTGGATCTAAAACATCACTGCGATCATCTGCATTTCCTGGCGCACCAAGCCAACCAATCCAAGTTAAAGCATCCTCATTGATGTGGGTTGCCCCTCGTTCATGCATGTGCTCAATAGAAGGAAAAGCACCGAGAAATGAAGGATGTCGATAATCAATTCCTGTATCAATAACTGCGACTAAAACACCTCGACCTAAGTAACCTTCCGCGTGTAATTGATCCGCATTCATTCGCCTACGACCTGGATACATCCCTTGTGGATTCCGATCTTCCGCACGCGCTTCAAGTGATGCCACATGCGTAGCAATTGCTTCTTCAATGTCTCCTTCATCAATTGGATTCAACTGAATGATTTCATCCGGAAAAACCGCACGTACTTCATCAAGCATCGCAATTTCTTCTACTAGATTTTCTGGTACAACCATCGAAACACCATTAATCGCATAACGATATGCTTGCTTCACTGTGTAAGCTTCAGCTGTTAACACGGACTCAAATAAATCAGTTAACTCATCGGCAAAGGCTACATGAGCCTCTTCCACATAAGCAACTGCCGCTGCCATACTTAAATACGCACCCTCATCCATTGCTTCAGCAACTTGAACATGAGCGGGTGCTGTTTCGAAAACAACAATGACACCAATAGGATCAGCATCATCTGAAAGGGCATAATCCCCTTCAAATCCTACAAGACCTTGATGTAACGCTCTTTCTAGTCTGATTTCACGTAGAACATCTGACTGATACTGATTCAAACTCGATGTTTCGTTCCCTTGAACCTGTGCCACTGTTTGCACCGGTCCAACGTTTAAGAGCATCGTAAAAGCTAAGGTTGCTTTCAAGTTTCTTTTAAACCAATGAGACACTTTCATTCCTTACCCATCTCCTTCATTTTCGAGCGTCAATCCTGCTTATTTCAATCACACAAATGGTCAACTTTGAAACGAAAATGTGCTTAAAATAAACATTGAAGAACACTGCTTAGGTTTTAACGAAAAATTGTACAGATTTTTCAGTTAAAAGTCAAGTGAATTTCGATATTTTTTCTCTCTCTTGCATTTTTTTCACAACAAAATACCGTTTTTAATCAAGAAATCGTTTTCAAATCCTCAAATGACCCTCATAAAATTTCACCCTTTTGTGCACAAAAGCATGCTGAAATCGAACGGATACATGCCTTTAGTTGACGACCCTTTAAGAAGGTGCCGTCACTAAAAAGTCACCTGTTTCATATAGATAAGAATAGAAACAAGGAGGTTTTCAAATGGATTGTATTCGTGATATGATCGTCGGCTTAGATACACCCGTTAAGCTTCAAAACGGGACGATGATACCAGCGATTAATTTAGATAACGCAGCGACAACCCCTGCTTTTAAAAAGGTTGTCAAAGAAATTGATAAACAATTACTATACTATGGCTCCATTGGTCGTGGAAAAGGTCAAAAGTCAGCACATTCCACAAAAGTCTACGCAGCTGGGCGAGACATTGTTAAAGCATTTGTCAATGCCAGTGAAGCTTATACTGTCATTTATACCAATTCGACAACAGATGGGATGAACAAATTAGCTTCAGCCCTTATTCAAAGTGATCAAGACATCGTGCTCTCCACACGGATGGAACATCATGCCAATGACTTGCCTTGGCGAGAACGCGCACAAGTCGTTTATGCGGAGGTTGATGCGCAAGGTCGTTTGATCATAGAAGATATCGAACGCTTACTGGAAGTTTACCAAGGTGCCATTAAATATGTGACGGTAACAGCTGCTTCGAATGTGACAGGCTATGTCAATGATGTCCATGCCATTGCTAAACTGGCGCATGCATACGGTGCAAAAATCATCGTTGATGGTGCTCAAATTGTGGCACATCGTGCTTTTAGCATGCAAGGAGACACACCCGAAGAAAACATTGATTTCTTTGTTTTTTCAGCTCATAAAATGTACTCACCTTTTGGTGGTGGCGCCATTATCGGTCTAACAGACGTATTAAATACACATTTGCCACAATTTTATGGCGGTGGTATGGTTCAAGCTGTTTGTGATGATGACGTGATTTATTTACCAGCGCCTGACAACTATGAAGCAGGATCACCTAATTATCCTGGTGTGGTCGGTATGTTAGAAGCGATGGACATCCTGAAAAACATTGGTTTTCAATTGATTGAAGCTCATGAACAACGTTTGTTAGCAAGAACACTGGCCGGTCTCAAGCAATTTCCTGATGTCATCCTTTATGGTGACACGAAAAACATCTCAGATCGCGTCGGGCTTATCACATTTAACATTGAAGGTTTCAACCCTGAAACGGTGGCCGATTTTTTAGCAAGTCATTACGCCATTGCTGTTCGCCAAGCTGCCTTTTGTGCGCATCCTTACGTCCGTCGCCTAACAGGTGAAACAAATACTTCACCGTGTAAAGCACCGACAGGTATGGTGCGCATCAGTTTTGGGATTTACAACGATGAAGCTGATGTTGATTGCTTCTTAAAAGCCATTGAAACGTTGATAAGCAATACGTGCTTAAGAAAACAAATGGAACATAGAATGAGTGCACCTTTATGGCTAGGCATGCCTCACGACCGTGGTTAAAATCAACGCACTTAAAACTAAAAAAGCTATCTCATTGATAAACGAGATAGCCCTTTTTAGATGCTGTTAGTCTTCTTTAAGCTGATTGATTTAACTATCGGTAATGGTACCCCCATTCACATGAATCGTGGTTCCTGACATGTAAGAACCTTCAGCACTCGCAAGTAACACGTAAGAACCTGCTAGTTCAACGGGCTGTCCCATTCTTCCCAATGGCACTTTGGTGCCATGTTCAGCCACTTTCTTCTCATCAAATGAAGCTGGAATAAGCGGTGTCCAAATGGGACCTGGTGCCACTGCATTAACACGAATCCCTTTTTTCGCCAAATTCATCGCCAACGACTGCGTAAAAGCACGCAATGCACCTTTGGTTGACGAGTAATCTAAAAGTTGTTCATTCCCTTCATACGCCGTTACAGACGTGGTGTTAATCACACAATCTCCAGTTGTTAAATGAGGGACAACCGCTCGCGTCAAATAAAATGTTGCAAAATAATTAACGGCAAATGTGTCATGTAGATCTTTATCCGTAATGTCGGCAATGTTCTTTTGCGGATATTGAACAGCCGCATTATTAACCAGAATATTGACCTGACCAAAAGCTTCCTTTGTTTTCGAAACAATTTCAGTTGCAACAGTCGATTGCGTTAAATCTGCTTCAATTAACAAACATTGCCCACCGATCTGTTCGATTTTATTTTTAACAACCGCTGCATCATCAACTTCTCTCGGGTGATGCACAATCGCCACTTTTGCGCCTTCTTTTGCATATGCCAGGGAAACAGCACGACCAATGCCTGAGTCTCCACCTGTGATAATGGCGACTTTATCCTTTAATTTCCCATCTTTTTTCTCGTCATCAGCAGCTTCATAAATCGGCAATGGATTCATCTCAGATTCAATGCCAGGTTGAACCGGTTGGGTTTGTCCTGGCGCATGCTTTGGAAATGTATGTGACATGTAAATCCTCCTTTAAACGCTTTAATGATTAATCAATCATTGAGACGGTTTTAGTTTGGACTAAAACGGATTTTTTATGTCATACATGACGTCATTTTAACGCATACGCTATTTTTTTACCCGTCATCATCCCAAAGACACTTGAGAAAAAATGGCGGTATAACGATTCAATAACTCACGTTGTGCGTGCGCATCAAAAACACCTAAGCTTCGATCATCACGCGAATCTTTATCAAACACACTGCGTTGACTATCAACCACTTTCCCTGCTTTTAAATGAATGATTTGGGGGACGTAAATATTGGGAACATCACCCATTTTTTTCATGAAAATTTGTGTATCTAACCATGTCGCCATTTCTAAATCCCATTTTTTAAACGTTTCCGTCCTTAACCCGTGGCTTCGGTCAACATAATAAATGGTTGTATCCGTCTCCTTGGCTGCTTCATTTAAAATCGGAACCGCAGCACGACACCACGGGCAACCAGGAAACCCAAAATAAAGAATCCCATTAAACGTTTCATCTTGAATCAAAGCAACAGCGTCTTTCATTTCTAATTGTAAAAAAGGGACATCCGTGTGATCAATGCCATATCCAGACAGATTTGCAACGGGTAAATTGTTTGTTAATGTACTCATTTTTTCAAACTCCATTCTCTTTAAATTAAAGGTTGAGCGACAAAAGCCACCCAGCCTTTCGCTTCACGCACTTCCATCATGTTAAACCCTTTTGCGCCTTCTTTTCATGTGATTGCCAAGCGAAGCAACCTGTTACCTGATAGACATGTTATCCCATTCACGATCGGTAATTTGACGCCCGAGTTTCGCTTCAATTGCTGGGATATAGCGTAAGCCCGTCAATTCATTTCGATTCACATTAGGTATCACACCATGGCCATATTTTTGAATATGTGCGTCACCTTTTGCAATGACCTCAGCACAACGTGGACATGTTTGAGAAGCTTCAGCATAGGTGACATTTCTTGATTCAGAAACAATGGTCGGTGGTTTTAAAAGATCTGCTCGTGTGTAATTGACTTCTAAGTAAACCCGTATTAACCTTCTTGTCGCTGCTTCATCGAAATGAAGTCTTCTCCCTTTCAGTGGTTTCGCACCATATTTATCAATGTAGTACGCATACAGCAATGATTTACTTTCAAACACAACAAAACCATCACAACCATTTTCTAAAGCATTTTTTCCAATAAAAGCGAGAAGTTCCCCAGCAACGCTTGTTCCACGATAAACGGGGGCAACTTCGATTAAATGCATGAAATAATAAAGTTCTTTTTCCACGCGTTCAAATTCAACCAACCCAGCAAGTTCATCCGCTACAGTTGCGCCATAAATAACACTTTCTTCACAGGACTTTCTCGTCCAATCAAACTCAAATGCTGTTAAGTCTGCTTCTTTTATATCAGTTGTTAAGTCAGTCATCTTAGCCAACACGCACATCAACTCCCAGCTTTTAAACTCATTATTCACCCCCTCATTTTACGATAAATTTGCAAGAAAGTCAAGCATATTTGAATAAAGTCTACAAAAATAAGTTCATTTTTTTAGCTTCATCAAAATCTTGTTTACTGATTCAAATAATCAAGTGCAACCGTGACCAAAGCTTGTGCTGCATATAACAAACTATCCTCATCAATATCAAATTTAGGATGATGATGCGGGTAAGTGATCCCTTTTTCATCATTTCTAGCACCCGTATTAAAAAATGTGCCCGGCACCTGTTCTAAATAATAAGCAAAGTCTTCCCCACCCATCATCGGATCCATTTCAATGATTTTTTCTTTAGGGACGATTTTTTCTAAGCTCTTGATCAACAGTTTGGTTGCTTGTTCATGATTAACCAATGCTGGATAGCCTTTCGTATACTCAAACGTGTAAGTCGCACCAGCAGCGTCGCAAAGACCTTTGATTATTTTTTCCATTTCTTCAGTTATGAGCTGCTGAACCTCTTTATCAAATGTTCGAACTGTTCCAATGAGCATCGCTTTGTCTGGAATCACATTAAAAGCCGAGCCTGCGTGTACGCTACCAAAAGTCAGAACACCTTGTGAAATGGGGTTGATTCGCCTGCTAATGACAGTTTGCATCATGGTGATTAACTGTGCAGATAACACGATGGGATCCACTGTTTGATGCGGTGCAGCACCATGTCCACCTCTACCAAAGAGTTCAATGGTAAACTTGTCTGCTGATGCCATCATCGGACCGATGGTATAATTAAATGCACCAACTGGCAAACGGCTAGATAAATGCGTCCCAAAAATGGCGTCGACACCTAATAAACAGTCATCTGCAATCATGTCGATGGCACCACCAGGTGGTACTTCTTCAGCAAATTGAAAAATCAGACGGACTTCTCCTTTAATTAAATGGGTATGTTGTGACAACACTTTCGCAACACCCAACAGTGTCGCTGTATGTCCATCATGACCACATGCATGGTTAACACCTTTTACTTTCGATTGATAAGGCACATCTTTTTCATCATCCATGGCTAACGCATCAAAATCAGCCCTTAACGCAACTGTTTTACCAGGCTGATCACCTTTAATCGTTCCAACAACCCCTCTTCCACCGACTTTTTCACGCACTTCAATCCCATGTTGCTTTAAAAAGGCGACAATATAAGCAGGCGTCTTTACTTCTTGAAATGAAAGCTCTGGATTCATATGCAGATGTCGTCTCATTTCAATCATTTCTTCATGAATACTTTTCAATTCTGTCGTTAACATTTAAAAATCTCCTTTCCGCTATCTCTATTTTATGACATTGCAAACATACCGCTTGTTTTGATATCATTCATTGCGTCAACATCTGTTAAAATGGTCTAAAACGTCTCCTAAATAAGACAATGAGCCAAAGGCGACGACAACATCTGCGTCACGAGTTGCCGCTTGCAAAGCAGCTGCCAATGTGTCATGAGATTGCGCACTTAGACCCATCTTTTGCACCTGTTTTTGCAAGGCATGAGCAGCTAATGTTCGCTGCTCATCAGGCAAAGAAATGGCATGAATTTCACGCATCACAGGTTTAATTTCCATGAGCATCGCCTCAATTTCTTTATCTTTAAAAACGCCCATCACACCCACGATCTTTGCAGCTGGGAAAAGATCACATAATGTTTGAGCAAGCGCACTTACCGCTTCTTGGTTATGCGCACCATCGACAATGATCACAGGATTTTTTTCTTTCACAACTGTCACACGTCCAAACCATCTCGTTTCAAAAAGTCCTTTTTTAATATGAGCATCTGTGATATTAAATCCATGACCATGTAATGAACGTACGGCTTCAATGGCCAATGTCGCATTTTCTATTTGATGTTTTCCTAGCAATTGAATGGTGATATTTTCCAACCCTTTATACGCAAATGTCTGCACGAACCGCTCATCAGCATGTTGTAAAACAATGTGATCAAGCGCCACTTGATAAATGGGATTGTTAAATTGCTGTGCTGTCTGTTGAATAATCTCCTCAGCTTCTAACGGTAATTTGCCATAAACGACTTGTCCGCCTGCTTTAATGATCCCTGCTTTCGCTCGCGTCAACTCAGCAAGGCTGTCTCCAAGAAATGTCATATGATCTCGACTGACAGTTGTGAAAACGCAAACGAGGGGATGCTTAATCACATTGGTCGCATCATCAGCACCACCCATCCCTGTTTCCATCACCACCACATCACAATGTTGTGCTTTAAAATAAAGAAACCCTAGGACGGTTTCGATTTCAAAAACGGAAGGATGCCCCAACCCTTTTGCTAATAGCCTTTCAATGGCTTGTTTTATGTTCGAAAGTTGTAGAGAAAAATCTTCTTTTGAAATGGGGGTTCGGTTAAGTTGGATGCGTTCACGATACGATTGAACAGTCGGTGACACATAACGTCCGACCCGATAGCCTGCTCGTTCTAAAATGGTCGACGTGTACGCCAAAACAGAGCCTTTTCCATTTGTACCGGCAATGTGAATAAATTTCAAATCATCTTGTGGATTTCCAAGTTCATTTAATAAGTTTTTAATGCGTGCTAACCCCAATGTAATGCCCATAGGCGATATGTCTGCTAAATACTGTCTTGCTTCTTGATACGTCATTTGCATCTCCCTTTTAATGCGATTAATAAAATGCTTGATAGGTCTTTTGAAGCCTGATAACGTGATCATCTTTGTTAAACTTCACATCACCAATGGCTGTCACTTTCATGATCCCCATAATGGAATTGGTCAGAAAACAGGCGTCATAACAGGACACTTCTCCCATTGTTATTTCTTTTTCAATCACATGTTCGTGCTGACAAATCACCTCTCTCATAACGCCAGGCAAAAGCCCACTTTTAACCGATGGCGTGTGGATCACATCGCCGTTCACAAAGAAAATATTAGACGATGTTGTTTCTGTCACACATCCTTTCGTATTGAGAAACAATGCGTCATCATAGTGATGTTGCTGTGCGTGTTGTTTGGCTAAGATGTTATCACCAAAGTTAAGTGATTTGAGATAAGTCAGCGGCGATGTTTCATTTCTTAAAATCGAGCTTACCATCAGTTGATAACCTGTTTGATAATGCTGTGATGTATATGGCGATATCCGTGTAGAAAAGTCGATATTTTTCTCTGAAACAGCAATTTTCAAGACGCCGACGTCGACGCCCTGTTGATCAAGATAAGCTTCGACTTGCTCATCGGTCATCACTGTTTTAATGCCTAATGTGTCCAACCCTTTATTCAAACGTTGCAGATGTTGCCCGAGTAAAAGTCCTTTCTTCTCTTTGACTCGAATGGTTTCAAAGACCCCCAAACCAAAATAATAGCCTTGATCCGATTGTAGCATCATGGTTGTCTCCTTTCCATTAAGAAAGGGCATCTAAAAATGCCTTTGCTTTTTGTAACGTCTCTTCGTATTCATCCATGACTTCAGATTCGTACGTGATCCCACCACCAACCCCTAACTGATAAACCGAGTCTTGATAAATCGCTGTTCGAATGACAATATTGGTGTCACAATCACCATTTAAAGAAAAATAACCGATGGTGCCTGTATAAAGCCCTCTATCATCACGTTCAAGCGCTTCAATGATTTCCATCGCACGGCGCTTAGGTGCGCCTGTAATAGAACCACCGGGGAAAGTGGCATGAATCATGTCCATCACATCAACATGCGCTTCTAGTTCACCTTTCACTTCTGCCACCAAATGATGAACTGTTGCATAAGACTCAATTTTATAAAGCTCTTCCACGCGTACACTACCTGGCTTGCATATTTTATTTAAATCATTCCGTTCCAAATCGACAATCATTAACAATTCACTTTTATCTTTCTCAGAATGTTGAAGTTCTGCCATCATTTGTACATCTTCTGCGACCGTTGTTCCTCTTTTTCTCGTTCCTTTAATCGGTCTTGTTTCAATGTGACGCCCTTTGATTTGAATAAACCGTTCTGGCGACGCACAAACGACTTGAAAATTTGCATAGTTCAAATACGCAGCAAAAGGTGCTGGGTTATGAGCTCTGAGTATCTCATATAAGTCATAAGGCAACACCGAACTTTGAAGCCATAACTGTTGGGTCATATTCGCAATATAAATATCCCCTTCAACAATGTAAGCCATCATTTTTTCGATCGCTGTTAAATAAGCTTCTTTTTCAAAATGACAGGTCACTTTTAACGTTTTTTCTTGAACGTCTTTATGTTGACTGATTTCAACCTGGTTAATCTCTCCCTCTAACGCTTGCAAAGCCAAGTCAGCATCTTTATTTTTCCCATTGGCAATCAAATAGATGATGCGATGCTCATGATCTTCAATGATAAATTCATCATAAAAAATCAACATCGCTTCAGGAATTTGACCTTGTTTATTTCGGTTATAATCATAAGAAAAATACCCAATCGCGCCTGAAACAAGGGGCAGACCCGTCTCATTGAGTTGATGATTTTCTTTGAAATAAGCTTTAACATAAGTGGCGAAATCAACTTCTTTTTTCTCATCGTCGAGATAGATGGCCTCATTTGTTTTGACAACTTTATGATAAGGACTCCGACCGATGATGGAATATTGACCCAACTGATTTTCAAGCGCAGACTCTAAGAGCGAAACATCTTGTTCTGTTTGGTAAAGCGAAAAAATATCTGCGATTGATCTGTAATGTGCTAATTTTTTAATTTTAGGCTTCATTTTCCCACCACTTTTCACAAATTTGATTAAAGTTTTCTAGTAGTTCATGTCCATATTCCGTTAAAAGGGCTTCTGGATGAAATTGAACACCATAAATCGGCAACTGCTGATGCGAAATCGCCATAATGTCACCGTCTTCTGTCACAGCATCAACCTCAAATACGTCAGGCAATGTGTTGGGATCAATGACCAGTGAATGGTAACGTGTGACGTTAAATCTTTCAGGTAAGTTGTAAAACAGATGCTTCCCTGTATTTTTAATCGTAAAAATTTTGCCATGAACAGGCTTTTTTCCTTTTTTAACAACAGATTGATAACAATGACCGATCACTTGATGACCGAGACAAACCCCTAAAATCGGAATTTTACCTCCATAAAGTTGAAGTAATTCATTCGCCATCTTAGCCTGTGCAGGCGTCCCAGGTCCAGGAGAAATAATAATCCCCTTAATTGCCGCTTCTTTTAAATTTAAAATATGAGCCTCTTTCACATTTTCAACCACCACTTCATGTCCCAACGCTTTAAAATAAGCAACCAAATTATAGACAAAAGAATCGTGATTATCCAACATATAATATTTCATGACGTCATATCAACCTCCTACAAAAAACACTTCTTATGACAACAAACTTTCCTCAAATAAGTAAACTTAAAAATACCGTGATAATGCCAGAAATCCCAATGGCAATCCCACTCATCGCACCTTGTACCTCACCTAATTCTAACGCTTTTGAAGTGCCAAGCACATGAGAAGAAGCACCAATAGCAACACCCATTTCAACAGGGTCTGTTATGTTGAACAGCTTAATCAATGTTGGAGAGAAAATCGCACCGGCAATCCCGGTAATCGCGACACATAAAATGGCGATGGGTACAATACCACCCCTTCCCACTGCAATGTCAATGGCAATGGGTGCCGTCACTGAGCTAGGAACCGTTGAAGCAACCATGACCTCATCAAGGCCAAAGAGAAACCCCAGGACATAAGATGCACCAATTGAAACGAGCGAACTCACCAAGCAACCGAGAACAACCGGCAAAAAGTAAGCACCTAGCAGTTTGCGCTGACGATAAATCGAAACAGCAATGGCACATGTTGCAGGGATTAAAAAGAACTGCAAGATTGATGCACCTCGGTTAAATTGCTCAAGACTCATCCCTGTTAGTTGTAAAAACGCCATACACATCAACATGGCAATCAGAAATGGATTGAGCATCACCCAGCCTGTTTTTTTATTTAACCAAGTTCCAAATGTATAAGCGGCACAACATAATAAAATACCCAACAGTGGTAAATCAAATAAAGCGTTCATGTTAAATCTTCTCCTTTTGCTTAAGATTCATCACGCTGATTACCAAACGAATGGTGAATGCGCAACTGGCAAACGTAACAACGAGGGTAATGAGAGAAATGAGTAACAATTGAATGCCAACTGTCTGAATCAAGTCAACATGCTCAATGACACCTACACTTACTGGAACAATAAAAAGACCAATGGTCTCAAGCAGAAAATCACTTATTGCTTTAATCTGTTCTTCTTTCACAACACGACTTACCAGAAGACCAGCAAGTAACATCATAGCCATCACATTGCCTGGGAAGCCGAACGGAAGGAAATTGACGAGCAACTCACCGATTAAACAAATAACGAGAATGATGACAAACTGTTTTAAATGGTTCATCTTAAAACCTCAACTTTCAAAAGGAAACATGACTTTGCACGTCAAAATTATACCACTTTTCCCATTAAAAGTATAGTCTCGCTCATGATTCACATCCTCAAGAGCACCTTGCTTCACTTAACCCTCATTTTTCAATCCACCTAAAAAAGACGCTTTCTAATCAAAAGCGACTGTCACATCTTAACTCGACATATCTTAACACCTACAATATGAGTGATTTATTAAGATAATACCACATTAAGTTATATTAATCCACTTGATATGGCTAAAACTTGACAAAATTATAAGCCTTAATTGCTTTAGCTGTTGGTAGATTTTTTTGCTTCGGAATAAACGTGTCAAATCCGATTGACATTTATCTTATATTGACATTCATATCTGTCTTATGATAAAATTTTGAAAGTTAGGATAAGCGTTGTCGTATCAATGACTGAGACAACCTTTCTGTTTTCTAATAAGTGCGGTAACGACTATTTGACAGGAAAATTGAGTTAGTATTTCGAAAAAATGGAGGTTTTATAACATGAAAAAAACACTTAAATTCTTATCATTTACACTACTAGCATTCAGTTTTATTTTACCACAAGTAGTTAGAATTGTTCATGCTAATACGACAACAGTTTTAACATATAATGGCACAGGTATTCACAACCTCCGTTCTGTTAATGAATGGACAGTAACAGCTGCTCAAAATGGAACAAGATTTACAGTGCACCATAGCCAGACAAGGTACAACGCGAATACTGCTACAAGTACACAGATGAGGGTTCACATTATTAGAAATGCTTTCATTGGCTCCACAACTGAGGCAACAAGCAATTTTACTGGAACAACCAGTGGAACATTTGCTAGCGATTTAAGAGCGGGAACTTATTGGCTACATTTTAGTACGGTTAATGTGAGTAATATTCAACGTTTTAATATTAGTGGATCGGTAACGAGACCTAGGTAAGTTAAAATGTATCGAATAAAGTCAATTTTCATACACGTGTTATTAGTCATCATCTCATTCCTCATCTCGCGATGGATTTATATGGCTTATTTCTACCCCATTTTATTAACATTTTTTAGAACGGTTCCGGAAGTTGACTTTTGGATTCCTTTCATGCATATTCTCATAATTACATTTTGGTTATACATCATCATTCAAAGTTTCTACACGAAAACAATTCCAAAATGGACTGTTTATCTTTCGTATACAGCCTATTTTTCTGTATTAGGCTATTTGCTCTTCTTCATGACAGTAGGTGCAAGTGGCTTTGAAACTCATCTATTTTCTTTTTTCAGTGATTTTTTTACAAGGATAGCTTTTTTAAACATCATGATGTTTGTTCCTTTTGGATTTCTCTTCATGTTTAACACAAAGAAAGTTGTCTATTTTGTCGTTGGAATCACAATTGTTGAAATCATTCAATATGTCTTTGCTTTAGGTATTTTTGATTTAGCTGATATTATTGGAAATACATTGGGTTTTATAGTAGGAATGTTTACAAAAGAAATGAAATTTTTCCAAAAAATCGAAAGCTATGTGAGATGATTCACACAATAGTTACCACACGCACTAAAAACAGAAAGGTTGTCTCAGTCATATGATACCACAAGAAATGAAAATGTCACTACAAGAATTGAAGATTTTTAAAAAGACCTCTTCCAGAACTGAAAAAGAGGTCTTTTCTTATCGAAAACATTCACATCTTAGAAATATTGTCAATTATTTCATCTATCATGATTCAATTGAGCCTTACGTTGTTTATAGTTTGCATACAAGACATTTCCTAGATAATAACAAATAAAAATGATGATAACCGTAAGCCAAATAGCTGTCGGCTGATCACTTAAACTAAAGTCGACTGAAAATACAAATGGTGGTTCATCTATTAACACATTGACGTTTAATGCACCAAAATACGTTGTGAAAGAAGCCACTTCCTCAGTTACTGTGCTAAAGAAATATAAGGCGATGACGACTAAAATAAGAATCGTTGTAACAACCGATAAGACAAATGATTTTACAATTCGGTTAAGATTTTTCATAACGGGTTTCCTCCTTTAACTTCACGAGCGCCACAATGCTCATAAAAATGATACAGATACAAAAAATGAAACGAATAAGAACATTGCCAAAATGAGATAAATTTAAGATAGCGGATATGTAAAACAAGGAGCCGAGTACTATGACTGCGAGCATAGTGCCAATCAAAGGGGAAAAAGGATTCTCTTTTTTAGCTGGAAATAAAATGCCTGCATATGTTGTGACTAGTATTGTAATAAACAGGTTCAAGATGATGTTTAAATAAGAGTCAATTGGAAACAAAGTATCACTTACAATGAGATGCAATAAAAAGAGAGGGATTGAAATAAAAAATAGATAAATGACTTGGCTTAAAATCAGTGCTGTATAATCAGACATGGCTCGATAGTTTAATTTGTAAGCCATCACCCGAATTTTATCCGTTTGCATATAAATATAGAGTCCTAATAACGCAACAAACATCATTGCATTAAAGGGGTTGATCATTCCAGCTGTCATGATATAGATGAGAAAAAAGAAGAAAAGCGCACAGCTCACAACAACAGTTACATAGTTTTCAACCCGACGAATAAGTTGTAACAAATAAAGGTTGAGCAGTGTGGACTTTTTAAGAAAAGGCAATTTGAGATTGGCATAAGCTCGTTCTTCAATGTATGTATGCATTGGAATCAGAAGTCCAAGAAAAACAAGTATACTCGTAGAGAAGAAGAAAAACAGCAAAGGAGCGAGAAAATGAATTTCATCATTTAACCAAAGAAACAAGGTTGACCAATGAAAGTTTTCAAGTTCTACAGGTGTTCTTAAAGCTAAAACTACAGTATTCTGATTAATCCAAATAAATGAAGCAGAGAGGAATAAATAAACAGCGAGTGTTTTTAATTTAGTCAGCTTGACAACATCTAAAATATAGGAAACAATCACATAGCTTAACTGCAAAATAAGGTATAAAGTTACACAGGTAAAGAAACTTATAGTAATGAGCAAGAAAATGCTCATTACACCAAACCTAAACACAAAAGCCGCCACGTAAGATGCTCCTATCAGTGAAACGATGAATAAGACCATCAATAATTCAAATAATAAAAGTGAAATGCTACGTTCACGATTGGTAATCGGTAGCTGTGTTGTTAATTGTAAAAAAGAGCCTTTTTTTAAAAACAACAACTTAATAAAAAGGAAAACACCACTTGTCCAAGTTACAACTTCAATGATACGAGTTCTAATCAAGTGACTTGCCCAATTAATTTCAGGTAAGACAAATGATCCGTCAAATAAGTTATAATTGAACCAAAATGTCATCCCAAATAATCCAAGCAATAAAATAGCGATAACAATGCGAAACAATTTCTCTTTCAAAATACCCATACTTAACACTTGGCGAATGAAGAATAAATAGTACAATTTTTGTAGCCTAAAAATATTTTGAAATTTCATCTTTCATCTCCTCATAATTGATTAATTGTTTAAAGACTTCCGTCAAGCTTTGATGCTCATTCAATAACTCACGAATCATACCATCTATGTGAATTTCACCTTTGTTAATTAAAATAACCCGTTCGCCAATTTCCTCTACCAACTCTAAATCATGGGTACAAAAAATGATGGCACCACCGTTTTTTTGATACTGTTTTAAAAGTAATTTTGTCGCTTCTTTTGCTTCGACATCTATCCCATTTAATGTTTCATCTATAATCAGGAGCGGCGCTTCGATCAAAAAAGCACTCATCAATTGAATCTTCTTCTTCATGCCATGTGAATACCCCTCAATAAGTTCATGCAACTTTCTATCAAGGGAATAATAACGAGCTAAACGATCCATTGCTTCCTTATTTAAAGGGCAGTCATACATCTCGCACAGCATTTTGACATATTCAAATCCTGTAAGAAATTCTGGTAAATAATCTTCACTGGATAAGTAAACGACTTTCTTTTTGATTTGAGGTAAATCATGCGGCATACTAGCAATACTGATCGTACCTTGTTTCATTTTCAGTAAATCCGTTATTAACTTAATGAGCGTTGTTTTCCCACTTCCATTTGGTCCAGCAATGGTTAGGAATTCGCCTTGCTCTAATTCAAAGTTCATGTCACTTAGTACAACATTCTTTTTGTCGTAAGAATATTTGATGTTTTTAATGTGTAGCATCTGTTTTCTCCTTCATATTTTTACCAGTTCATTGGTTATATACGACCAATTCTGACATCTTCTGACATTTTATGAAGTATTCTATCACATTTTAGAAATATTGTCAATTATTTATTCGATAACCTTCCTAAGCTGGATTTTCATCGCAATCCTGCTCTTTTGCAGAACTTTTTACCATGGACTGAATCCGTAAAACGACATTGTCAAGCAGACTTCCATATGACACACAAATCCCATCTTGTGGCTTAAAGTTTATTCTAGCACACTTGATGGAATTTTTTTATACAGTCTGTTTTTTCTCGCTTACGTACTAGGTACTCATGTTACAGCGTCATTCTTTTTCAACACGTAGCAAAAAAGCGGCAATGACATTGTCACTGTCGCTAATTTGTTCGGAAATAATCCAAAAATGTAGAAATAAGTCTATGATCGTGAGAGAAAAGAATCTCAAAGATAATGAAAGCGAAATTCTTTCACTACCCGATCTATGGATTGATCGTTTCCTTCGTCACTTTTGTCGTCGGTTCATGGTCATCAGGATTTCCTAACCAAGGCTCTTCCGGTTGTGGATCCAAATGATGGGTTGTTGGATCTAAGGTCAAATTTGCTTTTTTCTTGCTCATAAGTTGCCTTCCTCACTTTCTAATTGAAATCATGTCGTTAGTATACACATTTAACGCAAACATATACCTTCACTTTTTACTTGCCACAATCAATGTCACAGGTCCTTCATTTGTGAATTCAACATCCATCATCGCACCAAAGAGACCTTCTTCAACATGAATGCCATGGTTGCGCAACATGACATTAAATGCATCATATAACGGCTTCGCCACTTCAGGGCGTGCCGCTTCGCTATAGCTCGGTCGATTCCCTTTTTCTGTGTTGCCATATAAAGTGAATTGGGAAATAGACAAAATAGCGCCACCGACTTCTTTAATCGACAGGTTCATTTTCCCCATTTCATCTTCAAAAATGCGTAAATTCGCCACTTTCTTCGCACAATACGTGACATCTTCTAACCCATCCTCATGCGTCACCCCAATGAGTAACATCAATCCACGTTCAATTTGTCCCACAACCTTCCCTTCTACGCGCACTTTAGCAGCTTTGGCACGCTGTACCATTATTTTCATGTGAATCCAACCTTTCTATTTTGATCATTTTCCAACCCGATGGTGTTGATTAAACGAATCGTTGTTCGTCAAACCGTCGTTTCAATTTTTTTAAAGTGTTTACGGGTATATAGCCCGTACCAGATGAAAATCGCAAGACCTCGAAAGAAAATCCCTGACGCCGCACCGATGAAAACACCATATAAGCCAAGGGCTGTTTGTGACAAAGCAAAAGCAATGAAAACGCGCAAAATGTTGAAGGTGATGGTTGTCACTGAAGGCTGAATTGTTTGGCCAAGTCCTCGAAATGTACCGGCACAAATGGCATCAATACAGCTGATGATTTGAACAAAAGCGGCAATGCGCAAATAGCGAATGCCAGATTCAATAATGGTTAGGTCATCCGTAAACAGACGGAAGATGAGACCGCCACCGAAAAACATGATCAACGTCACCAAAATCCCCCATAAGCTTTGGACAAAAAATGAGATTTTAAAGCCTTTTTGAATCCGATCCATTTGATTGGCACCGTAGTTTTGGCCAACAAAAGAAGTCAAGGCAGCTGCATAGCCACCACCCACCAACCATGTTAAAGATTCAATTTGAACACCAATTTGTTTCGTTGCCAGTGCATCTGCGCCAAAGTTTGCGATCATATTAACAATCAACATGGTTAACATCGTAAATGAGCCATTTTCAATGGCAACCGGCAAGCTCCACTTTAAAATTTGACGCACTGTCTTTTTGTCTGGACAACACACTGCTTTAAAACTAAAATCAGGAAAAGGAGATGTCTTTGGATGTTTAATCGCAACGACAAGTAAAGCACCGGTCACTGTATAGCCAATGGCAGTTCCAATAGCGGCACCTTTAATCCCAAAGTCAAGTACAAAGATCAAAAAGGGCGTGACGATCAGATTAACAGCGAGACCCATCATTTTCAAATAAAAAGGGAGTTTGGAATTTCCCGAACCATTAAATGCACCGGTAATGGCGTTATTGACAAATAACATGGGAAAAGCAGCACCTACAATGCGCAAATAAAGGGCTGCATCACGGGCCACATGTGCTTCTTGAATGCCGATCAATCCAATAAAAAAGTCAGTAAACAAGACCATGATGCCAGCAAAAAAGAGCCCTAAAACAAGGGCGATAAAGAGCGCATTCTGAGCAAATCGTTTCGCTGTCACCACATCGCCTTTTCCTTTATTTTGTGAAACACCAATTTCTGCACCCATGCTACCAATGACAAAAAAAGCAACCGATAACCAAATAAACATCCCAGCTGCTCCTGTGGCCGCCACGGCATCACTTGAAATTCTCGCCACAAAAAACATATCCGTTAAATTATACACCATTTGAAAGAGCTGCGTTGCCATAACAGGACCCGCAATTAACAGCAGTTTATTTAAAATACGTCCACTTGTTAAGTCATATTCTTTCTTTTTCACATTCATCCCTACCTTAAAACAGCATCACCTCTCCCAGCCGACAACGCGTACAAAGGATAACCTCAACTGCTCACATTTTTACACCGCTACGACTGACTTCGTTTCGCAACATGTTGCATGCAATTCCTTCGTTTTATTATAAAGGAAGATCGCGAAAATAGCAATGCTTTCAATCGAAGTACCTGCTTAAACACACACTTTTTTCCCCACTGATGTACGAAAAAAAGACCTGAAAAGGTCTCATTTGTTGTCATGTCTCATTCAAAACATGAGCCGAGCTATTTTTATCTCATCTCTCAAGATAAACGAAAAAAGACCTGAAAAGGTCTCTTTCTTTAGCATGCGATACTAACTTGGTTTAACAGGTTGAGAAACGAAAGAATCCTTTGAAGAATGCCAAGACCAAAACGTCTTCTCACCACTTCATATTCTTCACATACGATCTCTGGTATCTCAACCACAATGTCTGGTATGTCAATCACGACTGTTGGTATGTCGATCACCAGATTTAAACTTGGCGCAGCCGAAACACTTGGCGCACCCGCCGTCATTAAAACGACACTTAAAGCCAATGCAATCATCCATTTATTTACTTTTTTCATTTGTTACACCTCTCAATCCCAAATTCAAGAATCATTATAACATAATTAGCGCCATATGAAAAGTGTTTTTTGATTTTTTTATTGATTCAACCCCTTTTCTGTCATATTCTATGTTTAAAAACGCTAAATTTATTTCGTTTATTCGGACCAATACGGGTATCACCATTAAATAATGAAATAAATGCCAATTTAACGCACGAAAAATAGGCTTAGGCATAAGATAAAACTAAGTGTTATGAAAACGGAGGAATCAATGATGAAAATGATGTGTGGCTGTTCAAAACAAATCGCAAGTAGATCCTGTCAGCGTAGGGTCGTAAGAAAACGTTGTAAATGTTGGCATGCATCCACGCCAACACATCCATCACATGTAAAAAGAACGACGTCTCCTCGTCAATGCGATGAAAGAAGCGAACATCATCATTGTCAAATTGAAGGAATCAGCCTTCAATTAACAACGCTTGATGAACGAACGCTGCCAGATAAAAATCCTGTCATCTTTGATGAATCATTAAGCGACAACAGTCGTTACATGGGCTATAACCCTGAAACAGGCATCATTGAAATTTGTAAGCGTGGCATGTATGTGATTGACTGGACGATTGCGGTAGAAGACGCATTGGCGTGCGATTTTGTTCGTTTTGGCTTAACGGTAAATGAGACATTCCATACCTCCTCAACATTGCCGACAACAAGCGGTCAGTTAACTGGACACGCATTGATTCAAGTCAATCAAGTGCCAACCACTGTTAAACTCATCAACGATACAGGTGCAGCAGTGAGGCTTTCAAACATCGATCCCACTGCTCATTTAAGAATTTTTACCTGTCAATGACGCTTCAAAACATCGTTAGAATTTGACAAATCTTCTAGATGCGTCTATACTATAACTAACCACTTTTTCAAAGGAGCACCTCATGAGTATCATTAATCAAATTCTAACTGATTTTTATTACGCGACACACATCCCCATTCAATTTTTAGATGATCATTTAAAGCAAGTTGATGTGATGGGAAAAACCGCTAGAAAGGGCCCACCTTTTAAAATGAAAGGCCAGCATCTAAGTGCCATCACCACGCTCACAACCGATGATGCGCATCATTATATTGTCCTTCCTTTTAATGAAACCTCTCATCAAACAGGCTACTTTTTGATCGGCGCTTATCAGTCTTTTGATCAAGAAAGTCGTGAATTTCCTTATAAACCTAGCCATTTGACACCGCATTTTGAAGAATTGTTAATTTCAATTGTTAAAAAAAATATTGCAAGTGACGTGGCATGTAATCCGCATATTGAAAAAGGAATCCGCTATATTCAGGCGCATTACCATGAAGCGATTAATTTGCCACAACTGTGTGATTATTTAAATTTGAATATGTGTTATTTCTGCGTCCTTTTTAAAAATCATACCACGATGACATTTAGCCAATATTTAAATCGGTTACGTATTAACGAAAGCAAGCGATTACTTGAGAAAACCAACGATTCCATTATCGAAATTTCATTATCTGTCGGTTTTAATAATCATAATCATTTCAGTGCCACTTTTAAAAAATTTGTTGGGATGACACCAACAGCTTATCGCAATCAAGTGAAAAATAAGTGAAAAATGCAGTGACTTCATTTAGAGTCACTGCATTTTTAATGGATTTCTTTACTCACACCTTCAAATGAGCCATTACCATCTTGGTAAGCCCAAACTTGGGATGCTTGGGATCGACGGAACACCCGGTAAACTTGGGAGCTCAGGTAGCGGTGGTATCCCTGGGACAGATGGAATGCCCGGTAAAGGGGGAAGTGACGGAAGTTGTGGTAATTCTGGAAGTGGCGGGATGGCTGGGATCGTTGGTCGCTCAACAGATAAAGTTAACGTTTTCTCTGTGACATTAAGCCCTGACCATACATGTTCATGAAACAAATCCAGTAAATTAAAACCAAATAGGCCACCTAAACGTAACTGGTCGTTTAAGTGCTCATCTGCATAGACAAAACCGCCTGGTAACGCGAAGTAGTCCGCTGCTTCCCACTGCCAAAGCTCAGTTGGATCAACCGTTCCAAGCCGTGCATCAACCCTTGGAATCACTGAGTAGTGATCGATGGCGACAAAGGTTACATCAAAAGGCAAGTCTTGAACCCTTTGATCCAATACGAGCTCGAAATAACCATCAGGATCTACTTCGACACGAATCGGTCGTTCATCTTCTATGTGTAGCCATAAGCCATTAAACTGCTGGTTCATCACAGGTTGATCTAACCAAATATCAACGGTCAGCGCCTGTTGCGCAGCTTTTTCTAACCCGTCATCTTGTACGCGACCCGTTATCACAACGTCACCTGCTGAAATTGTAAGGGGATCAACGCTGAGGGTTGGTGGGGTATTATCCACTGAAAATGGGAGTAAAAGATCTTTTTCCCAAGCCCAGCCTGCACCTACTTGTCTGAAAATTTCTAACACTAAGAAATAATCGTCTTCTTCAAGCGCAGCTTGATCGACAAAGCCGTCCAAAACGACAGCGCGGTGTGGTTGTCCCAATGTTAAGCCTGCTTCTTGAACAAGTGTTGTATCGACGAAGCCGACAAAAGCATCTTCAAAATTAGGTGTTGACCAGTTATATGCGGTGATCCCATCAACAGCTCTTACAATAGAAGTCTGTGTAGCGAAACCATGGTTGGGTGTATAAAATAAGCCCAATTGGCGACTTGTCGGATTTTGCCCAAATTCGCCTGTTGAAATCACTGGACGATACAAGTAAACATCTTGTAAAACCGGTGGATCCCAGATGAGGACACCTGCGAAAGGTAATCTGGCTACGACTTCACCGTCAACTTGCGTCACCGTTACAACAC
The DNA here is from genome assembly GCA_009778135.1 of Defluviitaleaceae bacterium. Lineage (GTDB taxonomy): Bacteria > Bacillota_I > Bacilli_A > MOL361 > Turicibacteraceae > WRKJ01. The sequence continues at coordinate 23,625 of WRKJ01000109.1, read as the reverse complement.
CTTCATAAAAGCCAGGAGGTGCTTCTAAAGCAATCTGCAAATGTGCGTCAAAATAGGCCGTCTCGCCAGATGGAACACTTAATGTTGTTTCACTAAAGTGGAGGGTTGCATAGCCAGTTGGATCTTGTGCCAGTCTCCCCTGTTGAATAAATTCGGACGTGATCACATAAGTTTGATGGTCGTTACTTTGATTGACAATGCTTCCCGTCAACGTGCGGTCTAAACGTGCCCCTTCGTCAAAGGTATTGACACCACCGAAGCTAAAAGAACCTGTTCGTGTCGTTTGAAACGGTTGCTGCTCAAACGCAATCCCATGAACGGTTGCCACCCGGTCATAAGCAACGAAAACAACTGTTTCAGCATGTGTCGCTGCAAAAACATCTACATAACCGGCTCCTGTCTCAAACACACTATACAAACCTTGCTCAAATGGAACAGCTGTATTCATTAAGCGTGTTTTAATTTCTTCAGCTTCCCATGCCACATCGAAATGCTGTCGACTGTATTCAATCATCAATGCCACTGCACCTGCCACATGAGGACTCGACATGGATGTACCAGACACCCTTGCATACGCCAATTGGTAATCAGTACCTCCCCCTACGCCAACCCACCAAGCGGGAACAGCTGATAAAACTTGCGTGCCATTGGCACCTATATCCGGTTTAATTTCAAAGCTTTGTGCCACAGGGCCTCTTGATGACGAAGCACTTAATCGCAAGGATTCAAAAAGCAAGCTTGAAAATGTCACCGTCGAGCGGTCCTCTCCTTGCATGTGTGCATAAAACATCAGTCCGTCATCAAACGCCATAAATAAATGGGGCACTGGCAAAGGAGGCGCAGCTGAAGCATCATTAACAGGGGCGATATTAATCACGATCACGCCACCTAACCCTAGCTCATAAGCGTATTGGGCTGAAGACATGAAGTTGGGACCTAACAATGTGAAGACAAAAGCACCTTGCAAAGCTTCTTTGCCATAACGCTCAACCAATGCTTCAAAGTCAGCAGCGGTTCCCATCCCAGGCAGTCCTGCGATGCCATCGATTGCTGGCATCGCAAAGATGTGATAAACACCTGCTTCATGAACGAAGCCTTCCCATGTACTAACGACACGACCCAATGCAGGATCATATTGCCATAAATGCCCAGAGATGGCATCAAACCTCACTTCGTGTTCAGTCCCTTCATGAACCATGGTCATCCCAGCATAACCGGCTTCAATCACATTGGAAACGACAATGGCCGTACTGGCTGTTCCAGGTGCACCAACGGTATAAAAATCAGGTCCAGCATTGCCGCCTGCAATCACAAATGAAATGTCTGGGTTTGTCAGCTGAACATTGTTAACAGCAGTTGTAATCGGCAAACCAGCAGGTGTATTATCAGGTGTCCCAATGGACATGTTGACAACATCTGGGCGATCGTATACCACTTGTTCAATGGCTGCAACGACGCCATCAACAAGTCCAATATCTCTCGGTCCTAACACCCGATACGCAATGACATAGGCCTCAGGTGCCACACCTAAAATAGCGACTTCTCCACCTGTGTCACGACCGACAATGGTGCCTGCAACATGCGTGCCGTGAGCAGTGAAGAAACGACCGAAGCCTGAGGCGTCCGGTTCAAATTCTGAAAGTCCCGTGCCACGCCAAAAGTCATAAGTGGTTTCCATCGGATCATTGGGAGCAGGTGCTGCTTCTGGATTAGCGATCATGGGGAAAAGGGCCACATCATCAACAAAGTTACGTCCAAAGAAATAACCATTTAACGTCTCTTCTTCTGTTAAATACGGGTTGCGCAACCGCATCTCTTCAAAGGTCAAAAAAGCACCTTCAAACGCTGGATGATGATAGTCAATGCCTGAATCAAGCACCGCGACGACCACACCTGCACCTCGATATCCCAGCGCATGCATGTCATCTGCTCGCATCGTTTGACGACCAGGTGCCATCCCTTCAGGGTTTCTAAATCCATGTTCTAAGTCATCAATTGTCACGGGCTCACGTGAAATGATGGCGTTGGGATAAACCACGCGTACACTTTCAAATTGAGCCACTGCACCAACTAATTGAGCAGGTAAAGTGAGACTAACCCCATTAAGTGCAGTCCGATATTCCCAACCGATGGCATCAGCTACCACGCCTCGCTCAGCTGTCGACGCAAGTAAAGCAGCTAGTTCTGCTCTAAACAACGTATGATCGTCTTCTACAACAGCTTCAGCTTCTTCTTTCGACCACTGCATCCCTTCAACTTGTGCTTCTAACACTTGAACTTCTGCAGGACTATGTTCAAATAAAGCAATGACGCTCACCAAACTGTCGTCATCTTTTAAGGCATCATCTCCGTAGAAGCCAACCAAGCCTCGGTTCAAACGTTCAAACATAATTTGACTTAAAGCGACGTGCTGTTCATCAGTTAATGCCCCCTCCTCATCTGCTAACACAACTGCTTCTGCTAAAGCATCACGTTCATAAGCCAAAATGTCTTGCAGTGACAGTTGACTTATGATCAGCAGACATGCGAGCCCCAACAAAAAAATCGACTTCAAGCATAAACCTTTGTTGGAACTTTTTGTTACATCCATTTTCCCTATTTTTTTGATCATCTTTAACGCTCCTTCTTATTATTGACTGTGATATCAGTCTCCTCATGTAAACATAATACACCCAATCGGCGTATAAGTCTACAGTAAAATTAAATAAAAACGATTTCTTTTTCAAGTTTTCTTTTTTAAAATCACAAGAAGGCAAATTATTCCGTGATGAGACATTTTTCTTAGAATCCATCCAAAATATACGGGATAAAAATACATGAGTTCATGACCTACCATTTAATATTTTTGATGTGATTAACATAAAAAACTCAGCAGTTCTGCTGAGCTTCATACGCGGTTCATCATCTTTGATCCAGGTCGTTGACAACTAACTGTTTAGTCGACACACGTTACTCAAGATGCCTTTCTTCTTTCAAGAAAGGCTTCAATTGCGTCGCCACAAAAGAAGCACACGCACTTGCAGGAACAAGTCTCGCAATACGTCGCATTTGACTGAGAATAGACAGGATATGATCTAAATTCTCAGTACTGTTAGCTAAGTAGCTGGCTTGCTTAAAAAGTGCGGTAAATTGCCCATAATGTGTTCCCAAAGCACGAATAAAAATGTCTGATTCCATAATGCTTCTAATGTCATCCAAAGCTTCTACAACTTCTGCAAAATTAATATTTTCATCAGCAAAGCTTCTCGCACCTTGATCATGAATCCCTCTTAAAATAGGTCGCCCACTTGCAGGATCTACATAAGTGATCGTTTTATTTGAATTTATATCCATGTCCATCTCCTCCAAATCCACTTGATCAATTTCTCCATTAAACAAGCTTTCATTCATCTGACAATTAAGTTCAATTGCTAACCATTATACAATGTTTGTCTTTATTTTTCCAGTCTTTTTAACCTGATTGATCACAAAAAAGGTGCTTAAAACCCAACCCTTTTAACCTGCTAACGTCAACTCATGGAAACCTTGTTGCAATTTTTTCGTGATTTCACCGACCTTACCTCGACCAAGTGCCACTTCTTCAACATGTGTCACAGCCGTGATTTCGATTAATGTACCGACAATGAACGCTTCATCTGCTGCTTTCATTTCATCGGGTGTAAAATGACGATAGTCAATGGGAATCTGAAACTTGCTTGCGATTTTCTCCACTGCCATTCGCGTAATGCTGGATAAAATTTGTTTAGACAAAGGCGTGACGATCATGACGCCATCTTTAATGATGAACACACTGGTACACGACCCTTCAGTCACATAACCATCTTTGACTAAAACAGCTTCGACATAGCCTTGAGAAACCGCTGCTTGCCTGGCCAGCAAATTCGGTAACAAATTAAGTGATTTAATATAACAATTTGCCCAACGCTCGTCAGGATGAAACATGATGGCATTTGTTTCATGAGTTGGAAAGTTTTTAGCGGGTCTGACAATGATGCTTAACGAAACTGGACAATCTGGAAACAAGTGATTTCGGGTCGCAATGCCTCGCGTCACTTGGAAATAAATGTCAGCATTTGTTTCACCACTCTTTTCAAAACACGTGATAAATTCATTTGTCAACGCTTTACGACTTCGATTTAAGTCGAGGTGAATGGCTTCAGCGCTCATAAAAATGCGATCTAAATGTGCGTCTAACATAAAAAACTTGCCGTTATAAACCCGAATGACATCGTAAATGCCGTCACCAAAATTATGTCCCCGTTCTTCAATGGGAATCACTTTCTCATCTAAGTCAATAAATGTTCCATTAAAATAAGTGATGACCATGACTTACCCCTCCTTCTTTCAAATCCATGTTGATTGATGACTGTCATTGTTTTAATGCCCACTGTTTAACCCTTATCATTTTGCCAATGCTTGTGCTAAATCTGCAATCAAATCATCCACATGTTCAAGTCCAACAGATAAGCGAAGCAAACTGTCTGTAATGCCTCGTTTTTCTCGCGCTGCTTTTGGCATGGCACCGTGAGACATCGTGGCTGGATAAGATAGAATAGATTCTACACCACCCAAACTTACTGCAAAAGCAGGAATTTGAATGTGTTGATGAAAGGTTTTTAGCGCCTCATAATTTTCTAACTCAAAAGAAAGAACAGCACCTATTTCTGGGTAGTAAACCCGCTTAATTTTAGGGTGACTTCTTAAATAATCCGCTATCTTTTTCGCTGATTCACTAGATGCTTGAAGCCTCACATGTAATGTTTTGATCCCACGCATCACCAACCATGAATCATGAGGTCCAAGTACTGAACCAAATGCATTATGTAAAAACTTCAATCTGCTTCCAAGGGCGCTGTCTTTCACAACAGCCAAACCCGCAATGACATCACTATGTCCACCCAAAAACTTGGTCGCACTGTGAAGGACAATATCTGCCCCTAATGCTAAAGGTCGTTGCAATGCAGGTGTTAAAAACGTATTGTCCATATAAACCAACGCATCAATCTCTTTGGCAATGGCAGCCACGGCTTCAATGTCAGTCACTTTCAACGTTGGATTAGAAGGTGTCTCCAAATAGAACGCTTTCGTATTTGCTTGAATGGCATTTCTCACTTCGGTAAGATTGGTCATGTCAACGAAAGTATGTTCAATGCCCATCCGTGTTAAAACTTCTGTCACCACTCGATAAGTCCCGCCATAAACATCTTCCGTTACGACGAGATGATCGCCTGCTGATAATAAAAACAAGGCGGTTGAAATGGCAGCCATTCCTGAAGCGAATGCAAAACCACGCACGCCACCTTCTAGCTCAGCAATGGTTTCTTCTAACGCGTGGCGCGTTGGGTTATGACTCCGTGCATAGTCATAGGTGCCAAATGCATCCACGTCAAATTGATGAAACGTCGATGCGTTTTGAATGGGAACTGACAACCCACCTGTCGTTTCGTCCCATTTGTATTTATTATGCAACAGTTTCGTTTGAAAACTGTAATCTTCATGTGCCATGCTGTTACACCTCCTGTTTTGCTTGGGCAAATGCTTGTTCTAAATCTACGATTAAATCAGCAACATCTTCAATACCGACTGAAAATCTCAGTAATCGGTCACACACACCCACTGCCAGTCTGAGTTCTTCTGGAATATCGGCATGTGTTTGAACTTTAGGATACGTAATAAAGCTTTCCGTCCCGCCTAAGCTTTCAGCAAATGTAATGAGCGATAAACTTTTCAAAAAGGGATCTACGCCTGTTGCCATTTGAATTCTAAACGAAATCATGCCCCCTTTTCCTGGATAAAAAACATCGGTCACAAAAGGGTGATCCGTTAAATAGGTGACCAGTTGCTTTGCATTGGCTTCTTGTTGACGTAGTCGTAACGCCAATGTTTTCATGCCTCTCATCAATAACCAGCAATCAAAAGGACCTAAAACAGCCCCAGCGCCATTATGAAATAAGAAGATGTCTTCTCCCAATTGCTCACCTTTTGTCACAATGAGTCCAGCTAACACATCATTGTGACCACCTAAATACTTGGTGGCACTGTGAATGACAATGTCAGCTCCGAGTTCAATGGGTCGTTGCAAAATGGGTGTGTAAAAGGTGTTATCAACGATCAATAACAACTCATTTGCTTTCGCTAACTTTCCAATCGCTTCAATGTCTGATTCGATCATCATCGGATTCGTTGGCGTTTCCACAAAAATCGCTTTTGTCTGTGGTGTCAAAGCGGCTTCAATCTCTGAAAGTTTGCTCGTATCCACATAAGTTGCTGTCATGCCCCAGCGTCTAAAGCCTGTTTCAAGGAGTCGATACGTTCCGCCATATAAATCACTGCTGACAACCAATTCATCACCTGAAGAAAAAATGGAAAGTAAGGTTTGGATGGCTGCCATACCACTGCTACAAGCAAAGCCACGATCACCACCTTCTAATTCAGCAATGGTGGCTTCTAATAAGTCTCGCGTTGGATTTTTCGTTCTCGTATAATCATAACCCGTGGAATGCCCCAGTTCATTATGACTGTACGCCGTTGAAAAATAAACAGGTGGATTGATGGCACCTGTTTTGCTACAACTGCGATTTCCGATTTGTGCCAGTTTTGATGCTACTTTTAAATTTGCCATTTTACATCGACTCCCATTCATCTATGCGATATGTTTTTAATTTGCTCTATGTCATACGGGACTTTTTGATACACGTCATTTAACCAGTTGCCAAACAACAAATAAGCATGACCACGCCAACGGTTTTGAGGTGATTGCCCTGGTAATGTTGAAAAATAATGAACAGGTGGCTCTGGATTCAACCCTCTTGCGACATCTCGTAAATATTCCAAATTCAACGTTTCGGCATCATACTCAGGATGCCCTGTGAGATAGATTTGTCTAAAATCTTTTGTTGCAACCAGATAAACACCTGCATCCGGTGACATTGACAAGACTTCCAATTCAGATTTTTGCTCAAGATCTGAAACGCGAATTTCTGTATGTCTGGAGTGTGGTGCTAAAAAGGTTTCATCAAAGCCACGCATTAACGGATGACATGGATGTTCGACTTGATGGCGATAAATGCCTGACAGCTTTCGATCCATTTGATATTTCGGTATCCCATGATGAAAATACAAACCTGCTTGCGCACCCCAACAAATATGAATCGTGGAAAAAACATGGGTCTTTGACCATGTTAAAATGTCACATAGTTCTTCCCAGTAATCCACTTCTTCAAAAGCTAACGTTTCAACAGGCGCACCTGTTACAATTAAGCCATCAAAACAAGCATGTCGAATGTCATTGAATGCTTGATAAAAAGTTTCCAAATGCTCAGGTGGTGTATTTTTAGACTGATGCGTTTCTGTTTGAAGAAATGTTAACTCAACTTGCAAAGGGGTATTTGATAACACACGAATCAGTTGATTTTCCGTGGCGATTTTCGTCGGCATTAAATTTAAAATGATAATTTTAAGCGGCCTGATGTCCTGACTTTTCGCCCGAGATTCAGAGATCACAGTAATGTTTTCATTTGCCAACGTATCAATGGCAGGCAACCCATTAGGTACAATAACAGGCATTTTCAAAAACCTCCTTTACCACGTTTAAAAACGGTGGCTTTACTTTTGAAGCAAAATACCTGACATGACCCTTTTCTTCTACAACATTATCAACATCAGTTTCCAACATTAACCGCTTCAAGTTGACCATGTTTTGACACCACCTTTACAGTTCAACAAAAAAATCTTTCTACCACGACAAGTAGAAAGACCCGACAACACCTTTAAAAGACATCTATGCGTACTTCTCCCATCAATCAGGTATTGGCACCGTGCCGATTGTCAACATTGTCGCACATCATTCACTGCATGAATTCGCTTGCTACAAACGCTTTGCGGCCGTTTGCCGTGACGTCTCTGGGCCTGTCCCTCAGTCACTCTTGATAAGATTATTTTATTTTTGATTGTCCACCATTCTAGCATGAAATAGGTTCTACGTCAACCGTTTTGAATAAAAAATTTTTATTTCAGCTGTTTTTGATCGCCATTCACAGGTGTTTCGCTTTTTCTTACTGAACATGTGGATTCAACTCAGTTTTTCTTTTAACGTTTTTAAAATTTTTTTCTCTAAACGAGAAACTGAGACCTGGTTCATCGATAAGCGCTTGGCGACTTCTGATTGGGTTAACCCTAAATCATAACGCAAATAAAGTAACGTCTGCTCTTTTTTCCCAATTTCACTCACAATTTTTTTTAAGATAATCCGCTCGTCAAACACTTTTTCCTGATGATCAACTAATCGCTCAAATAACGGTGCTTCCTCACCTTCTGAGTAATCTAAAGATGTCGCTTGCGTCGGTGCATTCAACGCTAAGATGACATGTTCTTCTGCTAACGCTGTTTCCTGTGCCATTTCTTTAACTGTCGGTTCACGACCGAGCTCCTTTGTTAATGCCTCTTTGGTAATTGCAATTTTATACGCATTCATTTTCACTTGACGACTGACTTTAACAGGAGAGAGAGATCTTAAATACGCTTTGATTTCTCCGATAATTAAAGGGACGGCATAAGTGGTGAGGGTTGTATCAAATGTGGCATTAAACCCCGTGATGGCTTTTAATAGCCCCATACAACCGACTTGAAAAAGATCATCCATATCGCCACCGATCGATTTAAAGCGGTGAACCACAGACCAAACCAAATCGGCATGGTTGTTAACTAATATGTCAAGTGCTTCAGCGTCTTCTTCTTGCGCTTTGGCAATGAGCACACGAATTTCTTCTTTTTTCACGCTGGCACCCCTCCTTTAATCTGCCTAACATCATGTTCACTTTGACACCATTTTTCTTTCAAAAGTAACCGTTGTTCCGACACCTGGTGCAGAGTCAACGTGGAATTCATCAGTAAACGACTCCATAATCATAAAGCCAAGTCCACTGCGCTCTTCTTCCTCTTTCGTTGTAAATAACGGTTGTTTCGCTTGTTCCACATCATCAATCCCGACGCCATTATCTTTAATCATCACAGCTAAACGATCATCTTCCAATTCGATTTTCAATTCGATCAAACCATGCGGATTTCCTTCGTAGCCATGAATAATCGCATTGGTCATTGCTTCTGACACAACTGTTTTGATCTCAGTCAGCTGTTGGGTGTCCACGTCAAGCGGTGTTAACACCCCCATCACCATTAACCTTGCTAAACTGGCATTTTCAATTAAAGCAGGGAATGTCACTTGAACTTCATTTTTCATTTAAATGGCCTCCTCTAAAACACGCATCATCTGCTTTTCGTCATCAATCACGGTCATCACTTGGTGGAGTCCCGACAAATGAAACACTTTACTTATCGTCGGATTCATCCCGATGATGAATACTTTTCCCCCTAACGCTTTCACTTGATTATAACGCCCTAACATCATCCCAATGCCCGAAGAATCCATAAATGCCAACCCTTTTAAATTAAAGACGATGTGCTTAATCCCATGGGCAAGCATTGCCGTCATCAGTCTTAATTTCACCTGATCAGTTGTCATTTGGTCAAGCTCTCCTGTTAAAGTGACAAACATAATTTCGCCTTGCGTCTGTACATTAATGCCAATACTCATTTTAATTCCTCCTACTTGTTTCAAGTCAATGCACATCATTTTACCAGAGCCACCAGAAGCCTTAAACACATTCGACGGTTAAAGTCAAAAGCTCTTTTTTCTCATCGAACTTAATGACGTCGCTTTCTGTTAAAAAGCACATAGATTTCCCGTAATTTAAAAAAAACGCCCATAATGAGGGCGTTTTTCAGCGAATGGGTCATGTTAGTGGCCACCAAAGAGCAGTTGCCCCAACGTGTACGTCCACAATGCCACAAATGTGGTGCGTTCAACGGGTTCAACAACTGTTAAATCAACTGTTTGATACAGATCACCATTGACATAATAAAGTAACTGTCCGATCACATCACCTGGTTGAATCGGAAGATTGATGCCTTCATTTAACTGTAGTTCTTGCGTTTCTTCTCCAAGATGCGTGCTAACGTCTGTCAAAACACTGATAGGTACAGTCGTCACCACATCAAATTGTCGACCTTCAACTAAAATATGATGACGGGTGCCCACCACACTTCCCGCTGCCAAGCGCGGATGCAATTCATATTGAGAAAAAGCATGTTCAATTAAACGCGCCACTTCTAAATTACGGAGCTCAGAGCGCTGGGCGCCCATCACAACAGCAACGACGCGCATATCACCTCGTTTTGCTGTTGCGGTTAAACAATAACCTGCCGCTGCTGTGAAACCCGTTTTTAAGCCATCTACACCTTCCACATAACGCACCAGTTTATTCGTATTAACAAGCCAAAAAGGTTCATCGCTATTTTCCCTTACATAATCTTCATAAAGGGTTGTAAATTCAGTGACTTCAGGAAAGTCTAAAATCAATCGTTTGCCTAAAAGTGCCATGTCGTAAGCGGTGGTCACATGCGCATCATGAGGAAGTCCAGTGGGGTTTTTAAAAACCGTGTTGGTCATGCCAAATTCACTGGCGCGTTCATTCATTAATTCAACAAATGCCGCTTCACTGCCCGATACAGCTTCACCAAGCGCGGTCACTGCATCATTGGCGGACGCAATGGCAACACTGGCAAACAAATCACGCACACTCATTTGCTCACCTGGTTCTAAATAAATTTGTGTCCCTCCTAAACTCGCTGCATGATCACTCACAATCACCGCTTGATCCCATGTTAAACGACCGTCAGAAATGGCTTCCAAAATTAAATACATGGGCATCATTTTCGTCATACTTGCTGGTTCTAACGGGTCGTGATGATTCTTTTCATATAAAATGCGACCTGTTTCCACCTCGATTAGAACCGCCGACTTGCCACTTTCAACCAAGGCTTCTGCTGATACAACCGGTGTCAAATAGCCCATTAACACCACCATGACCATCACTGCTGCTATTAATTTTTTCATTTAAATCAAACTCCCTTAACTTCAAATGATCCGTTAAGACAGTCTATGTGACACCATCAGGCGATATTCATCTGAATCCTGATCAGCAACTAACCTCATTGGATTTTCACGACACCTAGCAAAAAAACACCCCAGCTTTAACTGTAGATGTTTTCCACTTTTTTCGTTCGCTTAACGTGTATTAAAGTTCAATTATACCTAGCTTTAGCAACTCGAGTATCGCCTGGGAGCGTCCCTTTACACCTAGTTTTAAAATAACATTTGAAATATGATTTCTTACCGTCTTTTCACTAATATCTAGTTGGCTCGCGATCTCACTCGTCGTCTGGCTAATAACGAGTAAATCAAAAATTTCTTGCTCACGTTTTGTTAAGATTGATTGGTTTTTATCCAAGTACCTCTACCCCCCTCTTGAATGTCGAGGTGGCTTATAGCCTGATGATACAAAAAGCCCAAAGCAGGACAAGTTATTTGTATCTACTATTATTTTATGAAATAGCATATATTTGGTTCTCGTTCTTTTCCCTTATTTGCGACTTTTCCAGCAAAGTGATCAAGGTCGATATCCAAATGCCAAAACGATAAAAAGATAAAAAAACAAACAATGAAACGACCGTATTTTTAAAACTCAATGTTACTTATTCAACTGTTCTTTGATCATTTGGGCGACTTTAAGGGGAATGCCCAATTTGACATAAGCTTCATCAGTTGCACATTGCATCTGGTCAACGGTTTTAAACGTTTTGATGATCAATGCTTTCCGTTTAGGTCCGATCCCAGGAATATCATCTAAGACAGAAGTAAACGCACGGGTATGATGAGACGAGCGATGAAAGTTAATCACAAAGCGGTGAACTTCTTCTTGAATCTGTGTCAACAAATGAAACGCAACACGATCTTGGGGCGTAAAGGGAATGGTTTGCTCCGTTCTCCCATCAATTAATGCACGGGTTCGGTGCTTATCATCTTTCACTAGCCCGACCACTAACAAGGCATCAAATCCCAGTGAACGCAACACGTCTCGCACCACGCGTATTTGTCCAATCCCACCGTCGACAACAATTAAATCAGCAGGCTGCAACGTTTCATTTAATACTTTGAAATAACGCCGATAAATCACTTCTTTCATCATGCCATAGTCATCTTTTGTATCTGCCAATTTAATTTTATACTTGCGGTATTCTTTTTTAGCCGGCTTTCCATTTTTAAAAACCACCATGGCACTCACAGCGTCCTGTCCAGCATGATGAGAATTATCATACGCTTCAATTCTAGCGGGTGCTGCCACACCGAGCAAACGCCCTAAAATCGCAATGGCGCCTTCTGTTCGCTCCATTTTCTGATCGACCAGTTGTCGCTTCTGTTCAAGCGCAACCTGGGCATTTTTCATCGCCAGATCAACCAATTTCTTTTTGCTCCCAATTTTAGGCGCGATCACTTTCGCACGTAAATATTGACTTAATAACGCTGTATCCAACGCTTCAGAAACAAAAATCTCTTTCGGCATCACATTGCCACGCTGATAAAACCACGCAATGAAACTGGTCACTTCGTCATGAACGTCGTTAATTAAATTAAAGATGGAAACATCCCGTTCAATGATTTTACCGCCTCTGACAAAAAAGACTTGGACGCATATCAACGCATCGACTTGTGCAAACCCAAAGACATCTCGATCTTCAAAGTCGGCAAAAGAGACTTGTTGTTTTTGAACCGTTAATTCAATATGTGCCACCATATCGCGATACTCGCCAGCACGTTCAAAATCTAGTTTTTGTGCCGCTGCCATCATTTTGACTTCCAATTCTTTTTTAACATCTGAAATATCACCTTTTAAAAATTTCGAAATGGATTCTGTCAGGCGTTCATATTCACTGGCATCAATTTCTTTCACGCAAGGTGCCAAGCACTGATCAATATGCGCATATAAACATACTTTATCTGGCAGCTTGTTACATTTTCGAAGTGGATAGATTTTATTGAGCAAGCGAACCGTTTCATTGGCGGCATGGGCATTAGGAAAAGGGCCAAAATACTTGGCTTTGTCTTTTTTTACTTGACGGGTGATGAGCAGTCTCGGATGACGTTCTGCTGTGATCATGATATACGGATAGCTTTTGTCATCCGTTAACAACACGTTGAACTTCGGATCATACTTTTTAATGAGGTTCATTTCTAAAATTAAAGCTTCTAATTCATTATCTGTAACAATATATTCAAAATCAACAATTTCTGACACCAAAAGCTGTGTGCGTTTATTATGGACTTTCATGAAATAAGACTTGACACGATTTTTCAAGACTTTCGCTTTACCGACATAAATAACTTCACCCGACATCGCTTTCATCAAATAACAGCCTGGTTCACCAGGTAACAAGGCTAATTTATCTTTGATTAACTGGTTCATCACAATGACTCCTTTTTCCAAGCTAGTGCTGCACTGGTTCACACGAATGCTAAACATTGTTTTTTAGTCAAAGAAAAAAACGTTGATCTGACAACGTTTTGACGCTCTATGCGTTTCTAAATTCATAACTGGCAGGGGCGACAGGAATCGAACCCGCGCTGACGGTGTTGGAGACCGTAGTTCTACCGTTAAACTACGCCCCTGTTTAGAAGACTCAAAAATGAGTACTTAGATATGATACCATTTTTGAGCCTTTATGTCAAATGTTTTTTAAACTTTTTTGAAAAAAATGATCGCTTGACCATCAAGTCGTCAACTCATTCGTCTGGTTGGCGGATAAATGCTTCTCCCACAATGTCAACCACGTGGTTGTAAGCCACTCTTCCCCACGTTCGGTACAGTTCATCCGTGATGAACATCGGCAGTTCTCCACCGATAAGTGGCATGATCGTCACGTCATCAACATGTCTCAACACTTGTCCACTAAAATCACGCATGGCTAAAGTTGGCACAACATCTGCTGTTTCCAATGTCATGCGTCCGTCGCTTTCTCGGATGACTTGCAAGCTCACCAACATCCCAAATTGTGTTCTTCCCGCAAAAGGAATGCCCATGGAATTATCAGTGCCCATGCTCATTTGTGCTTGAACACTAGCGTCTGTCAAACGTGTCTGATCGGCAATAAAATTACCCAATGAATACATGATCAACGTACGGGTGCCATCTTCACGTTCATGCCATTCAACAGGATGAACCGTATGAGGATGTTTTCCCATGATCACATCGGCACCTGCTTCGCTTAATGCTTTTGCAATGACGCGCTGCATCTCAGTCGGTGCATTGCCATATTCTTCTCCCCAATGCAAAGCAAGAATAACCAACTCTGCGCCTGCTTCTCTTAATGCTTCCATATCTGCAATCATATCGGGCACATCGTCTAAAACATGTGACCTAAATCGACGAACAGCATAAGCACGTGACGCTTCAGGCACCAATGATTCTAATCCATTAACAGAATCTGTATAAGCAAGAATACCCACTTGAATCCCGTTAACATCAATCAGTGTCGGCGTATGAAAGTCATCCCAATCAACATGCATCCCTGTGTGTGAAATCCCTGCGCGTTCAAAACGATCAACCGTGTTAAGCAGTCCTTGAAAACCTTGATCAAAAGAATGATTGTTGGCACTGATTAAATGGTTAAAGCCTGCATACTGCACAGCATCTAAAATTTCAAATGGTGAGTTAAAAAAAGGAAAACTTGAGAGTCCTTCATTCTGACCAAATGCATCGACGGGGACTTCCATGTTAACAATCGCCAAATCACCATCAATAAAAGGTCTAATATGGGTGACAAAAGGTCTAAAGTCAAAGGTGTTTTCACCCGTTCGAGCAGCTTCTATGGGACCCCAATGCAAGAAAACATCTCCTGCAAATTGAAGACGTATTTCCACAGGTTCTCGTTGATCACCTTCATCAACTGCATCATCAGAAGTAGCCGGCGGATCATCACGATCTAGATCATCAGTGAGATAAACGATAACAGACTCATCCTGTTCATTGGGAACTTCTCCACCACCCAGCAAGACCATTCCTAAAACGATGCCACTTAATGGGATGAGGCTGATGAGCCTTAACAGCATCACTTTTCTCCTTTTTCGGGCTTCAGATTGTCGCGCCATTGCTTCATCTACGTCCATCTATTAACACCTCTTTTTTTTCAATATGTCGAAAATCGCTCACGTTCTAATCATCAGCTTTTCTCACTTGTTGTATTATACCAAAAGAGATGAGGTCTCATGCAAGCAAAAATAAAAAATCCCTATCGCATCGACATACCCAATCAGTATGCGTCTACGTTTCGGAATTTCTTATTGTAAAGGGTTATCTTTTACGCCCAAGGCCGACTTTATGGTTCACTTTTGATAATTTTTTAAATGCCAGCTTCATCGCAGCATCTCGACCTTGATCTAAAATATCATCAATTTCACCAGACTGAAGAATGTCTTTCATGCGTTGTTGAATCGGTTCAAGGGTCGTCACAACCACTTCAGCAAGTTCTGATTTGAAATCACCATAACCTTTCCCCTCATATTTAGCCACAAGTGTTTCAATGGTTTCACCTGTCAGACATGAATAAATGTCAAGTAAGTTAGAAATCCCTGGTCGGTTAACTGGATCATAACCGATGGTACTTTCAGAATCTGTCACAGCTGATTTGATTTTCTTTTGGATCACATGAAGTTCATCTGTTAATAAAACAAAGTTTTTTGTATTTTCATCAGATTTGCTCATTTTTTTAGTCGGATCTTGTAAAGACATGATGCGTGCACCTTGTGGCGGAATAAACACTTCTGGTATTTTAAACGTATCACCATATTTTGAATTAAAGCGTCCTGCTAAATCACGGGTTAATTCCATGTGTTGTTTTTGGTCATCTCCCACAGGTACCAGATCCACATCATAAAGTAAAACGTCGGCAGCCATTAAAACAGGATAATTAAACAACCCTGCACTAATATGACCACCTGTTTCTTCTTGCTTCGCTGATTTATCTTTAAATTGGGTCATTCTGGACAGTTCACCCATGGAAGCATGACAAGTCAATACCCAAGATAGTGCCGTGTGTGCCGGCACTTCTGATTGAATAAAAATATGCGCTTTTTTCGGATCAATGCCACACGCCACATAAAGCGCTGCTAGTTCTTTAATGTGTTGACGTAACACGAGACGATCCTGTGGCACTGTGATGGCATGCAAATCAACAATCATGAACAAACATTCATGTGCTTGTTGTAATGTTACAAAGTTTTTAATGGCACCTAAATAGTTACCTAAAGTCAACGCACCCGATGGTTGGATGCCTGATAAGATTCTTTTCAT
This sequence comes from Defluviitaleaceae bacterium, assembly GCA_009778135.1. Classification (GTDB taxonomy): domain Bacteria; phylum Bacillota_I; class Bacilli_A; order MOL361; family Turicibacteraceae; genus WRKJ01. Next base: position 7,381 of record WRKJ01000109.1, on the reverse strand, counting down.
TGCTTACTTCTTCTCCTCTACCAGTGCTTGATATTGTGCTAACACATCATCGATGATCTCATGAACCGTCTCTCTCCCATCATGCGTCTCAGATGAATAAGGGATGAACACATCCGCTTCATCCATGCCTAATGCAACCCGTATCACTTCTTCATGCTTGGCATGAAGACTTCGCTTCACTTTATCTTTCTTCGTCCCAATAACCAAAGTTGGCATGTCATAATACTGATAAAGTTCATACATGGCCACATCTTCTTTTGATGGTTCGTGACGAAAGTCGACCAATAAAATGCCTAAAATCAACGTTTCTCTCACGGTCATATAGGTCTCAATCATCTGTCCAAACGCTTCAATAATTGATTTACTGACTTTCGCATAGCCATATCCTGGAACGTCAACAAGATGCATTTTATCACTAATGTTAAAGAAGTTTAAAACTTGCGTTTTACCTGGCTTACCAGATGTCTTAGCCAAGGCTTTATGGTTGGTAAACGAATTGATAAAGGATGATTTACCTACATTGGAACGTCCGGTTACCATGATTTCAGGCAAGCCTTCTTCTGGATAATGGATTTCTGCTGTTGCACCTTTTAAATAGATTGCTTTCGTTATGTTCATCTTTTATTTCACCAACGCAGTCGCTAACACTTCATCAATCGTCGTCACAGGTACAATCGTCAGTTCATTTTGAACAGTTTGGGGAATGTCATCAATGTCTTTTTCATTTTCTTTCGGAATCACAATCGTTTTAATCCCAGATCGATGCGCAGAGATCGATTTCTCCTTTAACCCGCCAATGGCACCAACACGTCCACGTAACGTCACTTCACCCGTCATCCCCACATCACGGCGCACTTTTTGACCCGTAAAAGCTGAAATAATCGCAGTGGTCATGGTAATCCCTGCAGAAGGACCATCTTTTGGTGTCGCACCATCTGGGACATGAATGTGAATGTCATTTTTTTCAAAAAGTTCTTCATCGATTTCAAATTCTTGTGCACGACTTCTCACATAGCTTACGGCAATGCGAGCAGATTCTTTCATCACATCTCCAAGCTTTCCTGTTAAGACAATTTTCCCTGCACCTTTAAAGTAAGCGACTTCAATTGGCAAAATGTCGCCACCTGCTTGTGTATAAGCAAGGCCGGTCACTGCACCCACTTGATCTTCTTGATCTGCTAAGTTGTAAACAAATTTATGTTTGCCAAGCATCTCGACTAATTTTTCACCATTCAGCCCAATGGTGAATTTTTCTTCCGTCATCAACAGTTGACGAGCGCTTTTTCGACATACTTCTGCAATGGTGCGTTCTAATTGACGAACACCTGCTTCTTTCGTATAGTATTGAATCATTTCCACAATCGACTCATTCTCAAAAACAAGTTGCGTTTCATTTAAACCATGTGCTTCCATTTGCTTTTCGATCAAATGACGTTTTGCAATTTCAAACTTTTCAATTTCTGTATAGCTTGAGACGGTAATGATATCCATACGATCTCGAAGAGGTCCTGGAATTCTCGATAAATCATTGGCTGTCGCAATGAATAACACTTTTGACAAATCATATTCTTCTTCTAAATAGTGATCACTAAAATTCGCGTTTTGTTCTGGATCCAACACTTCAAGTAAGGCTGCACCTGGATCGCCTCTAAAATCACTTGCCATTTTATCAATTTCGTCAAGCAAAAACACAGGGTTAATGGTACCTGCTTTTTTCATCCCTTGAATGATACGACCTGGCATAGAACCAATATATGTTCGACGATGACCGCGTATTTCGGCTTCATCACGTACGCCACCGAGTGACATTTTAACAAATTTACGACCTAAAGAAGTGGCAATGGACTTAGCCAATGATGTTTTACCCACGCCAGGAGGTCCTGATAAGCAAAGAATCGCGGGTGGTGTTTTCCCTGTCATGACTTTAACAGCCAAATATTCTAAAATACGGTCTTTTACTTTTTCAAGGCCATAATGTTGATCATCCAAGGTCTCCTCAGCAAAGGCTAAGTCTTTTTTATCGCGGGTGACCTTCGACCATGGAATATCAAGCATCCATTCAATGTAATTGCGTAAAACACCAGAATCAGCCGCTTGTGTCGGTGTCATTTCAAAACGTTTAATTTCTTCTTCAACTTTTTTAGCTGCATGCTTTGGCATCCCAGCTTTTTTGAGTCTTGTTCGAAACTTCTCAACTGCGGCATTCGTTGATGCTTCATCACCCAACTCTTTATGAATCGCTTTTACTTTTTCGCGTAAAATATAATCTTTCTGGTGTTGCTCAACGTTTTTACGCATTTCATTGTTAATTTTGTTTTCCAACTCAATGGCTTGTTTTTCTGCTTCAATGTCTTCGAGAATCGTATTTAATCGTTCACTCACATCAACAATGGACAAATATTTAAATTTATTTTCATCACTTATTTTCAAAGAAAAAGCCGCAACATCTGTCAATAATTCTAAAGATGGCTTTGTTTTCACCACTCTACGCAATTCCATTGAGCGAGAAAAAAGACGACTAGAAGGATTATTAATTTCTTTTAGCAACATGCGTCCCATGACTTCTTCATCACCTGATTCTTCACTGAACGACGGCATCGTTGAAATTTGTGCTTTAAAAAAACCCTCTGTTTCAATGACTTCTTCAATTTGAGCACGAATTAAAATTTTAAATTTCACCCGATAATGACCATTAGGCTGACGAACTTGATTGACAATTTTTGCCACCAAGCCGATTTCATAAAGACTGTTTTTATCAGGAAATCCAGATTCCACGTCTTCTTGAGGAGAAAGTAAAATGTAATTTTCAGTCTCTTCTGCCGCTAAAAGTGCTTCGATTGACTTAGGACGCCCCACTTCTAACGTTAATTCATTATAAGGTAAAGGGACAATACCACGAACTGGCATTAAGGGTAAGATCACTTCTTCATTTTGTTTTACATCAATATTCATTTCATTTCACCTCTCATCAGAACTGTTTTTAAAATCACAGCCCTATGCAAAAGGGAAGCCTAAGCTTCCGATACCTTACCATTTTACCACACTTTGATATAAAATTCCAACCCATCTCATTAAGCAAACGATCTCATGTTTTGATGACCGTGGCCGATGAGAAACAAACGCTTCTAACAAACTTAAACAGACACTTCAATCTCAGATAAACGGTAAACTCACACCTATTTCAAGACATCATTAAAGACACAAGCGAGCTATTAAAGTCATCAAAGCCGTTTAAAACAGTTGGATTTATTCAAGGGGTTAAAATACGTCTAGTGCAGCACAACATAAGTCATAACCCATATTGACATGTATCATTTTCAAATACAAGGAAACGAAGATGACTCCTACCAAGGTGGTTGGAAATGAGACGCATGAATAAGGGGAATTACTTATATTGTGCTGCACTAGCCACTTGTTAGGCAACACCTTCGATAATTTCAGGTGTTTTTTTATCTAAAATCACTTCTCTTGTAATCACACATTTTTCGATGTTTTCATTAGATGGAATTTCAAACATAATATCTGTAATAATCCCTTCAATAATCGAACGTAAGCCACGTGCACCTGTTTTTTTCTCGATGGCTTTTTCTGCAATGGCCGTGATGGCATCTTCTTCAAAAATCAACTCAACGCGGTCCAAACTAAAAATCTTTTTGTATTGCTTCACAAGTGCATTTTTAGGCTCTGTTAAAATACGTACCAAATCTTCAACTTCAAGCGGTGATAAAGCACCTAGAACAGGGAAGCGTCCAATAAATTCAGGAATTAAACCAAATCTCAATAAGTCTTCAGATTCAATTTCTGAATAAATCTCTTTTGATGTCATGCGATTGGCTTTACTATCAGAACCGAATCCAATGACTTTTTTACCGACGCGACGCTTCACCACTTCTTCAATGCCAGCAAAAGCACCACCTGTGATGAATAAGATATTGGTGGTATCTAATTGAATAAATTCTTGATTCGGATGTTTTCTCCCACCTTGTGGTGGTACATTGGCAACCGTTCCTTCGACAATTTTTAATAATGCTTGTTGAACGCCTTCTCCAGAGACATCGCGTGTAATGGAGACATTCTCTGATTTTTTCGCAATTTTATCAATTTCATCGATGTAAATAATGCCACGTTCTGCACGTTCTACATCAAAGTCAGCTGCTTGAAGTAATTTTAATAAAATGTTTTCAACATCTTCTCCCACATAACCAGCTTCTGTTAACGAAGTGGCATCTGCCATTGCAAGGGGAACATTCAAGACTTTTGCCAAAGTTTGCGCAAGTAATGTTTTCCCCGAGCCAGTTGCACCGATTAATAAAATGTTGCTTTTTGAAATTTCAACATCAGCATCATCTTCACAATTAGACATCAAACGTTTGTAATGGTTGTAAACCGCAACTGCTAATAGTTTTTTAACATCATCTTGACCAATGATGTATTCATTTAACATTTCAAAAATTTCTTTCGGTTTAGGTAAATGCTCAAATTCTTCATTCAATGAATCGAAATGTTGTTCATCCATAATTTCTGAACACATGCTAATACACTGATCACAAATAAACACTTTCGGACCAGCGATTATTTTTTGGACTTCATCATGGTACTTTCCACAAAAAGAACAAATGACTTCTTGATTTTCATTCATAACTTACACCTACTTTTGCAACTTCAACTCATACTTAATCATTATATGCTATTTCAGTCATTCTTAAACCCAGATAACCCCCAGCACTAAAACTTACTAAGAAAGGACATGCTTTAACAACTAAACCATGTCCTTCAATTTCATCTGTTAAACAAGTTTCGCTTGTTCGACTAACAAATCCACTGTTTTTCTCGATTTAACATCTGCTCTTAACATTGAAAGATCAGGAATCATGGTTTTAATTTGCGCCACTTCCATGTTGTACGCTTCTGACATCATGGTCAATTCTTTTTCCACGTCTTCTTCTGTTACTTCCACATCTTCTTTTTCAATGATGGCTTCAATAACTAAGGATTGCGCCACATTTTTAATCGCTTGTGGTCTCATTTGCTCGCGTAAAGATTCCATGGTCTGTCCTGAAAATTGGAGGAACATCTCTAATGTAATGCCTTGCTGTGAATATTGTTGTTCCATGCGGCGTACCAGATTAGAAATTTCATTTTCAACCATCACATCTGGTACATCAAAGGTTGCATTGTCAACGGCTTGTTCAATCACAGTATTGATCAAATGCGCTTCAGCTGCTGATTTTTTAGATTCAGTTAACTTGTCGGTAAGGTCAGCTTTTAACGCTTCGACTGTTTCAATACCTTCACGATCAAGATCTTTAACAAATTCGTCATCAATAACTGGCAAGTTGCGTGTTTTAACTTCATGTACGTTCACTTTAAACACGACGGGCACACCGGCTAAATCAGCAGCATGATAATCTTCTGGGAAAGAGACATTAATTTCTTTTTCATCTCCTGCAGCCATGCCTTCAACTTGCGATTCAAATCCTGGAATAAACGCATTAGAGCCGAGTTCTAAAGAATGATTTTCGCCTTTTCCACCTTCGAAAGCAACGCCATCTTTGAAGCCTTCAAAATCAATAATGGCGATATCACCTTCTTGGGCAGCACCTTCTTTAATGACCATTTCCGAGCGTGCACCCGCTAATTTATCCAGTTCGGCTTGAATGTCTGCTTCAGTGACTGCTTCAGATAATGGCGTGACTTCTAATCCTTTATAATCACCCAGTTCAACCACCGGCTTTGTCCAGACTGTTGCAGTGGCAATCGCACCTGCCTCTTTTGAGATTTCTTTAACATCCCATTCTGGATAATCAACAGGGTCAATGCCTTCACTTTCTAAAGCTTTGCCATAAACGTCTGGAAAAATGGCATTTAAAGCATCATCGTACAACACTTCTACACCGAATTTTTTCTCAAACATTCGACGTGGAATCTTTCCTTTACGAAATCCTTCAACCGTCACATCTTTACGCACTTTTTCAAAAGCAATCTCTAACCCTTTTTCGAGTTCTTCAGGTGTGATCGTCAGGGTCAACTCGATGCGATTGGTTTCAATTGTTTTGCTTGTAACATTCATACATTATTCCTCCATTTTCCATGGCACATCAATTCATCCTGCGCCAACTGATCTATTATATCATACCTTAAAGCCCCTTGCAAACCTCTATTTTCATAAAGCAGTTAAAATAGACATTTTTTTCAAAAACTTGCCTCTAATAAATAAATCGGGTGTCCTTTTTCGTGAAACTTACGTTCATATTCCGTCATCACAGGATTCGGATAGCGTGCTTCATTGGCGTGAACATCCACAGAAATATCCGTAAATGTCATGCCAAACTGATTAAAACACCCTAACGAATACTCGAATAAGGCTGCATTATCCGTTTTTAACTGTAACCTACCACCCTCTACCAAAATAGCGCGATAAACAGCTAGAAAATTTTCATGGGTTAAACGACGTTTTTCATGACGGGTTTTCGGCCACGGATCAGAAAAATTCAAATAGATTTTAGACACCTCTTTCTGATCAAAAATCTGTGCTAAATGTCTCGCATCCGCATGTAAAAGTTTTAAATTCGATACCGGATGTGTCACTAACTTCTCAAGGGAACGCATTAAAACAGAGTCATACAACTCAATGCCAATGAAGTTCACGGTTGGATGCCGCCTGGCCATTTCATTAATAAAGCCACCTTTACCCATCCCGATCTCAATGTGAAGGGGTTGTGCCGTTTCAAAAAGCGATTGCCACTTTCCTTTTAACAGCTCTCCACCGACACTGGCAAATTGGGGATACGCCGCAATGTACGCACCCGCTCTAGGTATTTTTTTTAATCTCATGTAATTCTTCCTCACTTAATGGACGATATGCGCCAAGTTTTAAATCAGCATCTAACATCAAATTCCCAATGGCCTTTCTCTTTAAATAAACAACTTGACATCCCACACTGGCAAACATTCGTCGAACTTGATGAAATTTCCCTTCACAAATGTCAATTTCAACTTCGCCATCAGCAAGGATCCGCACCCGTGCTGGTGCTGTTGTGAACGTCATGTTTTTTCCATCTTTAATGGTCACCCCTGTTTCTAAAGCGCATTTGGCTTGTTCTGTTAATACGCCTTCAATGTGTGCCACATACTTTTTATAAACCTTTTTCTTCGGTGTAATGACATCATGTAAAAACTGGCCATCATTCGTCAATAACAATAGCCCTTCTGTGTCTTTATCTAAACGACCTGCAATAGAAAGATCCCAGCGTCTATCCGACGCCGCTAACAATGCCATCACTGTCGCCTGCTTTCCATCTGACGTTGCACTTAAATAACCTTGCGGCTTGTTCATCATGAGATAAGCAAATGGTTGGTAAAACAGTGCATCGCCAAAAGC
>WRKJ01000108.1 GCA_009778135.1 Defluviitaleaceae bacterium | reverse complement strand
ACCCAACAACAGTAGACGTAACAGAACCCGCAACAGGGGATGAAACCAACCCAACAACAGTAGACGTAACAGAACCCGCAACAGGGGATGAAACCAATCCAACAACAGTAGACGTAACGGAACCCGCAACAGGGGATGAAATGAATCCAACAACAGTGGATACGACAGAACCCGTAACAGCGGATGAAATGAATCCAACAACAGTGGACACAACAGAACCCGCAACAGGGGATGAAATGAACCCAACAACAATGGCTACCGTGGCGCCAAATGATAGGAGAGGAAATGGTAGTTTGCTACCACAAACTGGTGCAAGTACCGTGGCAGCTGCACTTTCTTTGGCAGGTGCGAGTGCGTCGTTTATGAGTGCTGGATCAATCTTACTTGTAAAGAAAGAAAAAGAGGGTTTCGATGCTGTTTAAAGAGGTGGTTGACTGATTAGCTTAAAAGGCTTTTCAGTTTTTTTATGATCAATAAGAAAAGAGCTAGAAAATTGTCGTGTACGCTGGCGAACTTGGTTATTTATTACCAGTCGAACAGTCGGTTAGGACAATTTTTAGCTCTTATTTTTTGACATATAACGATGACCGTAAACGCCATAGTAGGGGTCATACGTTAGTCAAATATTTCTCCGGGTACAAATGGATGGACACCGTTTAGTAAATCTTTAAGCGGCATGCGTTTTTTTCCTGATAATTGAACGTCTAAAAGGCGAATGATTTGATGGTCTTTGCACGCAACATCAATGCCTTCACCACTAACTTGCACGATTTTTCCAGGAGATGCATGATGGTTTTCTTGAAGTTCAATACTTTTAAACACTTTAACATGAACATCGCCTATTTTTGTGTAAGCGACAGGCCATGGATGAAGCCCTCTAATGTGATTAAAGACGCTTCTCGCTGGCTTGTTCCAATCAATTGCTTCTTGTTCACGTGTGATGTTCCAAGCGTAGGTTTTATGGGCTTCGTTTTGAGGCGTTCGGGGTGCAATTTCACTTTCAAGTAGCGGTAATGTTTCAATCAAAAGTTGAGCGCCTAAATGACTTAGTTTTTCAAACATCGTACCCACATCGTCAGCATCAAAAATCGGTAAACTTCTCTGTAGAATAATATCCCCTGTATCCATGCGCTCATCCATATACATAATGGTAATACCGGTTTCGTTTTCTCCTTCAATAATTGCACGATGGATGGATGCACCGCCACGATATTTGGGTAACAAAGAAGCATGAACATTAACACAACCAAATTTTGGCGCATCAAGTAGTTTTTTTGGTATAAACTGTCCATAAGCTGCTGTAATAATGAGATCGGGTTGAATGGCCAGCACCTGTTCATGATCTGATTTGATGCTTTCTGGTTGAAACACAGGTATGTCGTGTTCCAAAGCAACCTTTTTAACAGGCGTCGGAAATAATTCTTTTTTTCTGCCAACCGGCCTATCAGGTTGACTTACCACAAGTGAGACGTCATGTTTTTCAGCTATTAATTTTGCTAAAATGGTTGCTGCAAAATCAGGCGTTCCCATAAATACAATTTTCATTTTATACCTACTTTCCGTTAGATGATCTGTCCGATCAAAATTAGTTCTGATGTCAAAAGTATACCATATTTTAACTGATAATTCGAGCCTTATTTTTAATGAACAGATGCTCGTATAAGTGCCATGCGGTCGTCGCATACTATAGCATAAATAGATGTTTGTGTCAAAAAATAAAAAAAGATATTCACAATACGGGTAGAAAAAGTCATGTAAGTTCTTTTTTTTTTCGAGTGGATGTGCTATAATGCCTTAGTCAATCGAACTTATAAAGTTTGGTTAAGTGCTTTTTATCTAAAGCTGTCTTTAAAATCACAATTTACTTCGGAGGACGCCTCATGACGACTGTTACTGATAAATATGTTATTCGTGAAATGAATGAGAAATTGGTTTTAAAAACTGTCATTCAAGCAGGAACCATTTCACGTGCAGAGATTGCGAAACAACTGAAGTTGAATAAAACATCTGTTTCTTCAATCGTGTCTGATTTGATTGATAAAGATTTAATTGTTGAAACGGGGTCCGGGGAGAGTAGTGGAGGTCGTAAACCGATTTTGGTTATGTTTAATCATCAAGCGGGTTATTCTTTATCATTTGATGTTGGACCCGATTACATTTCGTCGTTGTTAACCTATTTAGATGGAAGTTTTGTATCGGATGGCTATCTTTCGAACGCTGTTACTTCAAATGAAGCGCTTTGTGCGACCCTTAAAGAAGCGATTAATGGCTATTTGGCGCAAATTTCAAATTCGACATATGGTATTACAGGTATTTGCATCGGGCTACATGGCATCGTCAATGAAGATGTCCTTGTTTTTTCACCTTTTTATGCGTTTGATTGTTCTCAGTTAAAAAAAGAAATAGAGTCGACGTTTAATTTGCCAGTCATCATTGAAAACGAAGCCAACCTGGCTGCTTTAGGCGAGCAAAAAATAGAGCCAACTGTTTCTAATTTGGTTAGTTTAAGCGTGAAGTATGGGATTGGCGCAGGTGTTATTTTGAATGGCACATTATATACAGGAACGGATGGACATGCGGGTGAAGTTGGACATCTCATAACGGCTGTCAATGGAAAAAAATGTCGTTGTGGTAATCACGGTTGTCTAGAACAGTATGCGTCTGAGTATCACCTTTTACAAACGTACAAGGCGTATTTGAATTTGGATGATGTTAGGTTTATGAGATTCAAACAAGATTATTTGAAGCACGAACCGCTTGCTCAAAATGTCATGTCACAATTCATTCAGTATATGGCTGTCGCTGTTAACAATCTGATTACGACATTTAATCCAGAAGTGATCATTATTAACAGTCGGATTACCAATCAAGTTGATGGTATTGTGGATCAAATTAAAGATCAACTGTTGTATAAGGGTCAAGGTCAAATTGTGATTAAAGCATCCACCTTGGATAGACAAGCAACGCTACTCGGTGGTGTCCATTTAAACACGGTCATGTTTTTAGGGTTTTAATTGCTGATCAGCTTGCGATTAGGCTTCGAAAAGAAAGAGCGGGTGTAAAACTTTGTTTGTATACTAGACAAAGTTTTGGGAATGTGATATACTTTATTAAATTTTATTGAGCTTTCATTATTTTCCAAGGAGTGAGTATCATGACATATGATTCGTGTTGGTTGGCTTCAAACATGGGGTTGACGCATTTTGAAGTGCGTGGCAAGACATTGATTACAGAAACGATTAATGAAGAGCTTAAGCAAAAGACTGAACAGGCTGAGACGAAAAAAGCGATCTTTAGTCGTTTTGAAGATTTATCTGACGCTGAACAGTCGATATTTGACGTTTTTGACATAAAAGATGAAGGCTATGTGATTAAAGAGACGGATGATGCTTTATATGTTGTTGGGGTGCAAGACAAAGGTGTTTTGTATGGGATGTTTCATTTGCTGCGATTACTTGCACAAAAATTAGAATTAACAGGTATTGAAGTGGTCGAAAATCCATATAATGATGTTAGGATGCTGAATCATTGGGATAACATGGATGAAAAAGACTTCATGGGAAGTGTGGAACGTGGTTATGCTGGGCATTCTATTTTCTTTGAAAATTGTGAGATTGTAAAAGATAAACTGCGAATTAAGGCTTATGCGAGATTGCTTGCTTCCATTGGCATTAACAGTGTTTCAATTAACAATGTGAATGTTCATGCTTTGGAAAGTCAACTCATTACGAAAAAGTTTTTACCTGAAGTGAGTGAGATTGCGCATATTTTTAGGAAGTATGGTGTCACTTTATTTTTAAGTGTTAACTATGCAAGTCCCATGACGCTAGGTGGTATGGAAACGGCTGACCCACTTGATGCAGGTGTTCGTGCATGGTGGAAAAAGCAATTGGCGGAAATTTATGCGTTTATTCCAGATTTTGGAGGCGTTGTTGTTAAAGCAGACTCTGAAGGGCGACCAGGACCGTTTACGTATGGACGAACGCATGCAGATGGTGCTAACATGTTAGCAGAAGCACTGGCGCCTTATGATGGCTTGGTTTTCTGGCGTTGTTTCGTTTACGATTGTCAACAAGATTGGCGCGATCGTAAAACAGATCGTGCGCGTGCTGCTTTTGATCATTTTATGCCACTTGATGGGACTTTTTTAGATAATGTGGTTTTGCAAATCAAAAATGGGCCGATTGATTTCCAAGTGAGAGAACCTTTGTCACCACTGTTGGGTGGGATGAAACAAACCAATCAAATCATGGAATTCCAAGTCACGCAAGAATATTTAGGACATGCTAAAGATGTGTGTTTCTTGGTGCCGCAATGGAAAACTTATTTTGAGTTTGATACGCATGCACAAGGGGTCGGATCAACCATTGATAAGATTGCTAACGGGTCACTTTATGGACGTCAGCATGGCGGTGTTGTTGCGGTTGCTAATATTGGCAATGATGCCAACTGGACAGGGCATAAATTAGCACAGGCGAACTTCTTTGGTTATGGGCGTTTAATTTGGAACCCAAGTTTGACTGCTGAAGCCATTGCGACTGAATGGATTCAACTGACCTTTGGTCATGATGATAACGTGTTAATGACTGTGAAAGAGATCTTATTAAATGCTTGGCCAACTTATGAAAAATATACAGCACCACTTAGTGTCGGGTTTATGGTTCAACCCCATTTACATTATGGTGTGAATATTGAAGGTTATGAGTATTCTAAATGGGGAACGTATCATTTTGCTGACTGCAGTGGTATTGGGGTTGATCGAACAAAAGCGACTGGAACAGGTTATACCCATCAGTATTTTGAACCGAATGCGAAGCTGTATGAAAACATCGAAACATGTCCGGATGAGTTGTTGTTATTTTTCCATTTTGTGCCTTATACGCATGTGTTACGCTCTGGAAAAACGTTGATCCAACATATTTACGACACACATTTTGAAGGTGTTTCAGATGTGGAAAACTTTATAAAACAGTGGGATGAGCTTGAAGGTCTTATTGATGCTGAAAGTTTTATCAATGTGCAAAGTCGTTTTAAGCAACAATTGGATAATGCGAAAGAGTGGCGTGATCAAATAAATACATACTTCTATCGCAAATCTGGTATTGCAGATGAACAAGGAAGGACGATTTATTAATGATGGTGAAGCGTAAAAGGAGGATCGGTCGACATGAATGCTTTCTTTAGCCTCGATGGTAAGTTTTATCGGTTCGGAACGATGATTGCTGACTTGGTTTTAATTGGGTTATTGTGGACCATTTTCAGCCTTCCCATTATCACCATCGGTGCAACAACAACGGCGCTTTATTATGTGTGTACAAAAAAACACGCAGGTCAAGATGTGTATATCTTTAAAAGTTTTTTAAAAAGCTTTAAAGCGAACTTTGTTAAAGGGACCCTTGTGTTTGTGATCCTTGCTTGCATTGCTTTTGTGGTTTGGATGAACCTTCATATTTTAGGGCAAATTGACCTGGGATGGCTAACTTTACCTGTGCGCATTGCACTGTGGTTTGTGCTTTTTCAAGTTGCACTTGTTGCCACCAATGCTTTTTGTATCCTCTCACGGTTTGAAGTGACGGTATCAACGGCATTACGTTATGGTCTTTTTATGGGTTATCGACATTTTTTAACCACAATTAGTAATTGGGTAACATTGCTTGCTATTTTTATGGTTTCCTTGTTTTTCTCGACGATATTCTTTTTGATGGGTGGTATTTATGTTTACTTCTCGTCCTTCTCGTTCATCAAATTATTTAGAAAACATTCTTCAGAATTTGATGAACGAATGGATAGGCTATCAATCAGTGAAGAGTAAGTATTTTTTATTAGAAAAAGTTCGATTTTTTTTGAAAGAAAACTTTGTCTATTCACTTGACAAAGTTCGATGAATAAGCTATAATTATTTAGCGAGAGAATGATGAAACTGTATTCAAACATGAAATGAGAAACTGATGAAAAATTGGCTTCCAGCAAAAGAAAGGTTGATTAATTAAAATGGAAAATACGTTAACTAAAAATAAGAAAGCAGGCTACTGGCGTGGCTATTGGTCAAGACATTGGTCTTTGTATGCCATGTTATTACTCCCAGTTGTTTTTATTTTCATCTTTAGATATGTGCCAATGGTTCATCTTTATCGCGGATTTGCAGTCAATAACACCATTGCACCATTAAGAGACCTTGAATTCGTAGGGCTTGACAATTTTAGAAATGCGTTTACCAATCAAATTTTTATCAACGCGATTCGTAATACATTGCTGTTTAGTGCCTTAGATTTGTTGCTTGGCTTTCCAGCACCAATCATTCTTGCTCTGTTACTGAATGAATTAAAATTTGAACGATTTAAAAAAATCACACAATCAATTTCTTATGTACCGAACTTTATTTCATGGGTAATCGTCGGTGGTTTAGCGACGACTTTATTCTCGACCCACATCGGTGCAGTTAATGGTTTCATTGAAAGTTGGGGCTTTGAAGCCATTCCGTTTCTAGAAAGAGAAGGTCATTGGATCATCAGTAATGTGCTTATTTCTATTTGGCGTGGTGTCGGATGGTCGTCTATTATTTATTTAGCAGCCATTACGAATATTAGTCCAGAATTATATGAAGCAGCAGAAATTGATGGCGCGTCTAGACTTAGAAAAATGTGGCACATTACATTGCCTGGTATCCGACCCGTTATTGCAACTTTGTTTACGTTGGCACTTGGTGGCATTATGGCCGCTGAGTTGGATCGATTTGTGGCCCTTGAAAATAGCTTTGTTCGTGGGGTATCAGAAGTCATTCCGATCTTTGTTTGGCGCTGGGGACTCCAAGCGAATCAATTTGCATTAGCAACAGTGATTGGTATTTTCCAAGGTATTATCGGGATGATCATGTTGCTATCAGGAAATTGGTTTGTTAAAAAAATGGGTGGCGCTGGATTTTGGTAGGAAGAGGAGACGAGCATGGAAAAGACAAAAAGAAAAAAACATTATAAAAAAAGAATTACATTTGGTGACGTGGTCATCATTGCTGTCATGTTGATCCTTGCAGCGTTGTGTGTACTGCCGCTTCTTAACGTTATTGCGACTTCTTTAAGCAGTCCAGGTGCCATCATGCGACGAGAGATTACCATTTTCCCTGTTGAATTTCATACAGGTGCTTATGCCGATATTTTAGGAGATGCCCGCTTTTTAAGATCGATGGTTTGGACAGCCATTTTAACGGTTATCGTTGTTGTGGTTAATCTTGTGATGACCGTGTTAGCTGCTTACCCGCTTACTTATTCATCGCTTAAAGGTCGTAAATACATCATGATTTATTTCATCTTCACCATGATGTTTGGTGCAGGTTTAATTCCAGGTTTTATTTTAAATCGAGATTTAGGCTTACTGAATAACCCATTGGTATTGATTATTCCAGGAAGCTTGAGTATTTTTAACTTAATCATCATGCGAAACTTTTTTATGGGAATTCCAGAGAGTTTGAAAGAATCAGCAGAGATTGATGGTGCGAGTCCAATGACCATTTTATTCAAAATTTTTGTCCCGCTTTCATTACCTTCTTTTGCAACCATTGGTTTATGGGTCGCTGTCGGTCGTTGGAATGGTTTCCAAGATGCGCTATTTTTCTTGCCGGCTGCTTCGGAATATCATCCGATCCAACTTCTTTTATGGAATATCTTGCAACAAAATACGACAGTCGATGTGGCAGATCCAGGTGGATTAAGTGCGATGCCTGTTGGATGGGGTCGTGTTGTTGAAAATGCAAGTATTGTTGTAGCCATGATTCCCATTTTATGTGTGTATCCTTTTATTCAAAAATACTTTGTTAAAGGTGCAACACTTGGTGCAGTTAAAGGATAAGTCGATAATAGTTGTGCGCATTCTGTCGTTAGATGTAAGTCGTATCAGCTATTATTTATTGCCCATCTCGGTAAGCGGTCGCCTTTCGCTAAAAAGGTAAAAATTAAGTCATTAAAGTGCAATAAGCACTCAAATACAGGAGGAAACAAAATGAAAAAGAAAACATTATTATTAATGGCATGTTTCATGGCATCCGTTTTCGTATTGGCGGCATGTGGAAATGAAGATGCTGATACAGCTGCTACAGAACCAACTGAAGTAGAAGAAAATGGAGGAGCTGTTGAACCAGGAAATATCTTTGCAGAAGCAGGTTTAGACGACAATTTACGTTTCACTGAGCCACGTACCATTTCAGTTGGTCTTTGGAACCGTGTTGAAGAGGTAGAAGCAGATGAAACGTATTGGGCAAATCGGATTGCTGCTGAAATTTTAGAAGCACATAACATTATCATTGATTGGCGTCCAACACCACGTTGGGGAGAAAATGAATTCCAAGCGACATTACTTTCAGCACAGGAAGCACCTGATGTGGGATGGACATTTGATGCAGCGATGGTTACAACAATGGCTGGAATGGGTGGAATTGTTAACTTATATCCATATTTAACACGTTATCGTGAAATTCTTCCAAATATGTTTGCACAAGTGACTGAAACAAATATTTTCTGGAACCTTGATGCGGATACAAATGAATTGTTTACCATTACAGGACGTCGTGCATCAGAAGGGGTGCAAAACACAGTAACGTTTATTCGTGAAGACTGGTTAAATGCGTTAGACTTACCTATTCCAACGACAACTGAAGAATTTGAAGCGACATTGTTAGCTTTCCGTGATCGTGCAGATGAATTGCCTGGAATGGGTGAAGATGTAAGTGTACGTGTTGTGACACAAGCAGCAAATGAAGAAGAAGGCATTGAAGAAGAGTATCACTATAACATCGTGAATATGTCTCCAGACGATATTGTTCCCTATTTGTTGACAAATGATGTAGGTTGGGATGCAAGAGGGTTGTTCCATTCATTTATTCCAAATGATGTGACAGAGCGTGAATGGTTCGTTTATGGATTTGATGACAGACTTTTCCAGTTTGAAGATGCAATGAGAGAAGGAACTCGTGTTCTGAACCGTTGGTTTAGTGAAGGTTTACTATGGAATAACTTCGTTTTAGGTGAGCCTTCAGAAGGTCATGATTTAATCCGCTTAGGTTTAGTTGGTTCATTCCACGCAACTTGGGATCAAGCGTTCCGTCCTGGAGATGGCTTCACAACAGTGATGCGTGAAAATGTCGGTCAAGATGCTAGTTTTATCGCAATTAATCCATTTGACAATGATGCTGGTGCGAATAGACTGTTTGCTTCAGGTCCAACTGACCGCTTTGCATTTTTACCATCAACCAATGATGAAGTAGTGGCATCTTTGTTATTCTTAGATTTCATGAATCGTCCAGAAACACTTGACTTATTACAATTCGGTCTTGAAGATGTTCACCATGAAGTACGTGCAGACGGTGTCCTACAAATGTTAGATCCTGCAGGTTTCCCAGTTGATCAACAATTTAGTGGTTCAAGAAACTTCGATATTAACCCGTTGATAAATGGTGTTTGGTTTGATTTAGTCGATGAAGAGCGCGCACTTGCAACAGCTGCAGCTGGATATCCAGGCATTTCAGAAGAAGCGATTATGAATGCCTTTAACTTAGCAGTTAACTATGCGTATGTCTTCAGAAATGTTAACACACGTGCGATTGCATCAGAAGAAGGAATGAGTATTCCATTAATCGATTTAAGGGACCAAATTTTCCATCGGTTGATTGTACAAGCAACTGCAGATAACTTCGATACAGAGTTTGATAGAGAGTATGCGGCTTATATGCTAATGGGTGGTTCAGCCATTATTGCAGAACGTGAACAAGCTTGGATCGAAACATTTGGTGATGTAGATGCAATGCCTGCTATCGGTGAATAATTAGTTTGAGTTAAATAAGATTTAAAAGAAGGAAGAGAGCATTTGACTTGATGTTTCAAGTTAAGCTTTCTTTTTTATATGACGGATGAATCGTGATTAACCAATCATGTAAGCAAAGGATGTGATGAACATGTCAAAAAAACTGTTGGCGAATATCTTTACAGACGGCGTTGTTTTACAAAGAGACATGCCGATTAAAATATGGGGCAAGGTGGAACCTGGTTTAGGTGTCACGATCAAGTTTGAGCAAGAAATGGAAGAAACGACCGCAGATAAGGAAGGGAAATGGGAAGTTACACTGCCTGCACGCCCAGTTGGAGGACCTTATCAATTGACAGTTTCATCAGAAGGTAAGACGCAAGAAGTTCACGATATTTTGATGGGTGATGTGTGGATTTGTTCAGGTCAGTCTAATATGGAACTTCCGATGATCAGAACCCGTCGTATGTTTGAAGCTTATAACAAGACGGCAAACAATCCAAATATTCGAAAGTATCACGTTCCGATGAACTTTGATTTTCAACGTGTTCAAGATGATATTCCAGAGGCAAGTTGGATAAAAGTTGAACCAGGACAAACAGAGAAGTTTACGGCAACAGGTTTCTTTTTTGCTAATAAATTGTATGAGGAAACAGGTGTTCCCATCGGTTTGATTTTATCGGCATTAGGGGGGACACCCATTGAATCATGGATGTCGCGAGCCGCTTTATCCGATGATCCTAAAAGCTTATCGGAAGCCGATCAATGTTGTGAAGTAGGTTATATGGAAAAACGAACCATCGCAGGTCAGACAGCCAGTGATCATTGGTATGAACAGTTAAATAAATTTGATCGTGGCATTCATGAAAAATGGTATGAAGAAGACGTTGATGATCACGACTGGAAGCCGACTGATCTAACCGTTCCTTGGGATGAAGTGACAGACTTGAGAGCAAGTGGTAGCATTTGGTTTAGAAAAGAAATTGAAGTATCAGAAGAACTTGCCAACCAGTCGGCTGACCTTATTTTAGGTTGTATTGTTGATGCGGATGAAGTGTATGTTAACGGTCGAAAAATAGGTGCAACAGGTTATCGTTATCCACCGAGAGATTACCCGGTTCCCCATTTAAAAGTAGGGAAAAACATCATTGCGATCCGTGTCATTGCAGTTCATGGTATGGGCGCATTTGTTTTTGATAAAGCCCATCACTTGTTATTCGCTGATGAGACGAAAATCTCGCTTTCAACTGGCTGGACATATAAACGGGCTTTGTCGTGTCAACCGCTTACAGAAGGTCCTCCTTTCTTTCAAAACGTACCAACAGGAAATTATCAAGGCATGATTGCACCTTTACACAACCTTTCCATCAAAGGTGTCATTTGGTATCAAGGCGAATCTAATGCAGGTCATCCAGAAGGCTATCATCATAAATTTAAAAACATGATTACAGATTGGCGTCAAAGCTGGCAACAAGGAGATTTCCCTTTCCTATTCGTTCAACTGGCAAATTGGGGACCAAAAGGACCTTTGATGCATTGGGAATTGTTACGAGATGAACAAACCAAAGCATTGGAACTCCCTCATACAAGAATGGTCGTTACCTATGACGTAGGTGAACATAATGACCTACACCCACTCAATAAAAAAGCAGTTGGAGAAAGGCTGGCACAAGAAGCACTATCCCTTGCATATGGCAAAGACATTGTTTCAACCGGTCCGACATTGACATCTATTCAGAAATCAGGAAACCAGTTGAGCCTTTCTTTTGAAACAAGTGGTAGTGACTTAACACTCAAAAAAGGAAAAAAAGTTTGTGGTCTATCCGTTTGGGTGGATGAACTTGAAATCCCTGTTGAAGGAACCCTTAATGGAACGACCGTTGTGATTGAAGCAGCTTATGCGCATGAACTAACAGCCGTTTCATACGCTTGGCTTGATGACCCTGTCGATGCCAATCTTTATAATGGGGTTGGGCTGCCCGCTGTACCGTTTAAAAAGGAGATCTAAAGTGCAGCATTGCCTATCTTCGGAAGGTGATGTGATCATAAATAATTGCAAAATAAGCAGGTGAGAAAGATGTCCAGAGAAATTAAGATTCCTTACGGTATTAGCAATTTTGTGAAGATAAGAACAGAAGGTTATGTCTATGTGGACAAGACTCATTTTATTCCTGATTTAGAGAAACTTCACACAGTCATTCATTTAAGACCACGCCGCTTTGGAAAAAGTCTTTTCGTAAGCATGCTTGAAAGCTACTATGATGTCAATGCAGATCATCAGTTTGACGACTTATTTAAAGGCTTGGCGATCTATAAGCAGCTAACAGCTGATAAAAATAATTACTATATTTTGCGTTTTAACTTTTCTGGGATTGCAACAAAAGATGCGGATGCTGTTTTAGATGGCTTTAAAACGAAGGTTAAAGATGGTATACAAGGTTTTATAGATCATTATCATTTTGATATTGAACTGGATTTAACGACACCAGCTCATATGTTAGTGTCGCTATTTAGAGCGGTTGAACAATTAAAACTTAAACATGCAATTTATATTTTCATTGATGAATACGATCATTTTACCAATGCTGTATTAACGCATGATGGACTTGAAGGGTTTATGGATCTGGTGCGTCGTGGTGGAACAGTTCGAGCATTTTATGAAGTCATTAAAGAGAAAATGGAGTCGGGTTTAATTGGGCGCTTTTTTGCAACAGGTGTGATGTCAGTTTCTTTGGATAGCATGACCAGTGGTTTTAATATTGCCAAAAACATCACGACAAGAGATGATTTTTCAGATATGATGGGATTTCGTGCTGATGAAGTCAAGCAGTTGTTAAAAGAGGTTGAACTAACTGACATTGAACAGACTGAGATTTATGAGATTTTGAAATTGAATTATAATGGCTACCAGTTTTCTAAACATAATGAAGTAAAAGTTTTCAATTCGACGTTGATCATGTATTATTTAGAATATTATCTACCACGAAAAAGACCACCTGAAAGTTTAGTCGATCCTAATTTGAATCAAAAAGGGGCGACCATTCGCAACCTGGTTAATTTGAAAAACAGCAGTGCTCATTATGAAGTGGTTGAAGAAATTGTGAAGCATGGACAAACGATAGGGATGTTATCAGATTTTATTGACATTGATGAGCGATATGACAAGAATGATTTTATTACTTTAATGTTTAACATTGGGTTACTAACGATTAAAGAGGTAAAAATGAAACCTGTTTTTAAGATTCCCAATAAAATCATTGAATTTGTTTTTTTAGATTACTTGCGGGATATGTTGGAGAAAAAGCAAGGTTATACGATTGATGTACGCAATCAAGAAAAGGCTTTATTTGAGCTAGGCGAAGATGGAAAAATAGATGAAATTACGCAGCAAGTATCAGATTTTTTGCAGCATTTATCAGTGAGAGATCACATTGGTTTTGATGAGAAGTATATTAAAGTGATTTACAAAACCATGCTTTCTCTTAATGAGCAATACTTTATTTACGACGAGTTTCCAGCAAGACAAGGTTTTTCAGATTTAATTTTACTTAAAACACCAATGAGTTATGCTCAGTACGAATACATGATTGAGCTCAAGCATCTTAAGAAAGATGAAACAACAGAATCGAAGATTGAGCACGCATTAAATGAAGGGATTGCCCAGATCCATGATTACATGCAAGATAAAAGGCTACAAGGACGTCCTGATTTGAAGCGATTTGTTGTCGTATTTTCTGGATTTAAAGTGGTTAGAGTGGCAGCAGTATAAATCAAAAAGTAAGGATGAGGGAGTTAAATGAAAATGAAACAATTAAAAACAATCTATCAAACATCGTTTCTTATCGGCAATATTTATACACCAAAAGTGCTTGAAGATGAGGCATTGCACCAGTTGTTAAAGACGCAGTTTAATGCACTGACAGCAGAAAACATCATGAAACCAGCGTTGATCCAACCTAAACAAGCAACATTTACATTTGATGCAGCAGATGCGATGGTGGATTATGCAAGCGATCATGATTTTCACGTGGTCGGACATACGTTAGCCTGGCATCAGCAAACATTGGATTGGATTGATGAAGCGAAAACATCAAGAGAAGAAGCGCTAAATTTGCTACGTGAGCATCTGATGGAAATCATGACGCGTTACAAAGGGAAAATCATCTCATGGGATGTTTTAAATGAAGCCATTGAAGATGGCGTTCAACAAGATACCAAAGCGTGGCGCAAACATTTACGGGACACACCGTGGTTGCGTATGATTGGTGAAGATTATATCCAGCATGTCTTTCACATCGCTCATGAACTAGACCCTCATGCGATCCTCTATTACAACGATTATAACTTAAACAATCAACAAAAACGAGAAGCGACTTATTATATGGTCAAGGAATTAAAAGAAGCGGGTGTTCCCATTCAAGGAATTGGGATGCAAGGTCATTACCATACGAATACCCCCGTACAAACAGTCGAAGAAAGCTTGGCTTTATTTACGCAGTTAGATGGGATTGAAATCAGTGTAACTGAACTTGATGTGACAGTGACCGGTTCGGAAAAAGCAACTGTTTTATCAACTGATCATGAAATTGAACAAGCCCAGTATTATGCCCAGCTCTTTCAAATTTATAAACGTTATGAAAATAGCATTAAACGGATTACATTTTGGGGAACAGATGATGCCACAAGTTGGCGACGCGAAAGATTCCCAACCCTTTTTAATCAAGACTATTCACCAAAGCAAGCTTTTCATGCCATTGTTGATCCAGATCAGTTTTTAAAGGATCATCCGTTGGTAGAAAGAGACACAACGCAAACAGCTGTTGCAACGCATGGATCACCTGTATTAGGGGTTGTGCAGACATGGCATCAAAAACATCCATTATCTGTTTCAAGGCAATTAACGGCATGGGAAGGTGCAACTGCTAAAGCTTATGTGATGTGGGACGAAGTCAGTCTTTATCTCTTGGCAGATGTGAGCGTTGCAACATTGAATGCATCGGCAAAAGAGATTCACCATAAAGATTCAGTGGACATTTACCTCAACCTGATGCAGGAACAATCAAAAAATGATCAAACAGATGACCACCATATCACCATCACTTTTGAAAATGAAGTAAGCTTTAATGGAAAAGTTGACATAAAAGGGTTTAAATCTTTTGCGACGACGACGAATAATGGCTATCAAGTACAAGTTAAGATTCCAGTTCAAAAAGGTTTATTCGTTGAGCAAGTCATCGGTTTTGACTTACAAGTGAATGATAGCAACGCACATGGGGTGAGACAAAGTATGGCAACATGGAATGATGTTTCAGGTCGCTTGGGAACGTCCACAGCTGGCTTTGGGAAGTTGAGGTTGACATGTGCTGATTAACCGAGCGATCAGTGTATTCAAATAAAAAACTTGATGACTTGGATAGCGGAGAAATCTTGCTTTTTTTCGGAATAACCTTGAAAAAAAAGGCGTTTTCCTGTAAAATAGACGTTGTAAAAATAATTGACAAAGTTGTCAAATTAATAAGTAAGGATTGTGAATAAAAATGAAAATGACATTGCGTTGGTACGGACCGGGTTATGATACAGTCAGCCTTGAAAACATTAGGCAAATTCCAGGGATTAAAGGGGTTGTCACGTCTTTAATGGGGAAATTGCCGGGAGAAGTTTGGACCGATGAAGACATTGCTGAACTTCAAGCAGCAGCAAAAGAAGGTGGTCTCGACATTTTAGCGTTTGAATCGATTAATATCTCTGATGACATTAAAATCGGTGGTGCCAAGCGAGATGAGCATATTGCCAACTACATTAAGTCTTTAGAAGCTGCTGGGAAAGCTGGCATTCAAACGATTTGTTATAATTTTATGCCTGTTTTCGACTGGACGAGAACGGATTTATGGCGTGAACGTGAAGATGGTTCTTTCGTTCTTGCGTATAATCAAGAAGTCATTGATCAAGTAGATGTGACGAAGTTAAAAGAGTCGATGGAAGAAATGTCAGGTGGACATTTGTTACCAGGTTGGGAACCAGAACGCATGGATCGCATCCGCGAATTATTTGATGCGTACAAAGATGTGACTGAAGAAGACTTGTTCCAGAACTTGGTTTATTTCTTAAATGCCATTGAAGATGTGTGTAGCAAATATGATATTAAAATGGCGATTCACCCAGATGATCCGGCTTGGCCCATTTTTGGACTTCCGCGTATTATCACCAATAAAGAACAAATTGTTAGACTCTTAACAACAGTTGATAAGCCACACAATAATCTAACGTTCTGTAGTGGTTCATTAGGAACAAACCCTAAAAATGACATGGTAGAGATTATTCATGCAGCAAAAGGGCGTATCCCCTTTGCGCATTTAAGAAATGTACGTCACAATAGCCCGACTGATTTTGAAGAGTCTGCCCATTTATCAAGTGATGGATCAGTGGATATGTATGAATTGATCAAAGCGTTACATGACACTGGATTTGATGGGATCTACCGACCTGACCATGGTCGGATGATTTGGGGCGAGAAAGCTTTACCAGGTTATGGTTTATACGACCGTGCATTGGGGGCTTCTTACATGGAAGGTATTTGGGAAGCATTAGAAAAGGCAGGGAAGTAATGCCCCTAAAATCGACATCTTTCTGACCTCTTGGTCAGAAAGATGTTTAAGAGTCAAATGAGTTGTCCAATTGGTTAAATTGTGTTATAATGGCTTTATCTGAGGTGATACGGCATGATACAACGACCTAAATATTTAGCATGGTTGATTCAAAATAAAGGCACATCTTTAATTAAAGTAATCTCTGGTGTTAGGCGAAGTGGTAAATCCACCTTGTTTGAATTATACAAGGTGTACTTGTTTGAGCTGGGTATTCAACCAGATCAAATCATTCATTTGAATTTCGAGCAGTTAAAATATTATCATTTGCGTCACTTTTTAACACTCCATGACTATATTCTAAAAAAAACGCAAGGCAACCAGCATTACTACCTTTTTTTTGATGAGATTCAACGGGTTGATCAATTTGAAGAAGTTGTGAATAGTCTTAACTTAGAACCGAATTTAGACCTTTATATCACAGGGAGCAATGCCTATTTTATGAGTGGTGAGTTAGCAACATTACTAGCAGGGCGCTATATAGAGTTAAACGTGTTGCCCCTCTCCTTTTCTGAATTTGCAGGCATTTACTCCGATAGGTCTTTGCCCGATATTTATGATCAGTACAAACTGACAGCATTTCCTTACTTGGCTGATAAGTCGGAAGAAGAGCGATTTGATTATATGAACAGTACTTATAACGACATTGCGATTAAAGATATCATTAGGAGATACGGGATTACAGAAACCGATTTACTGGAGCGTGTTTTAAGATTTATTGTCGGTGCGATTGGCTCAGAAATATCCATTAATAACATTGTCAACAAACTAAAATCAGATGGTAGTGTGACGTCAAATAAAACAATTGAGAAATATGTCGATGCTTTTTTAAGCGGGCTCATTATTTACAAAGCGCCACGCTATGACATTAGAGGAAAAAAATTGTTACAACGCTTAGAGAAATATTATGTGGTGGACCTTGGATTCAGATACCTTTTGTTACCCGATGCTGTTGCTGATGACGGTCATCTACTAGAAAATATGATCTATCTAGAATTAAGACGGCGTTATCGTCACGTTTATGTTGGAAAAAACGATCGTTTGGAAGTCGATTTTGTCTGCTTTGATGATCGAGCCCATCCAACTTATTATCAAGTTGCCTTGCATACAATGGATGAAACCGTACTCAAGCGAGAGCTCAGAAGCTTACAAACCATCAATGATCAACACCCGAAATACTTGATTACCCTAGATTGGATTAACAAAGAAGCCAACTACGACGGCATTAAAAAAATCAATGCCCTCAACTGGCTATTAAATGATGAGGAGACTTGATAGAATGAATCTAACATTAGCAGGAATGAAAGAAACAAGTAAATGGGAAGCAGCAGGCATCAAGCTTCCACAATATGATGTCGACGCCATGATTGCCAAGACAAAAGAAAACCCAACATGGGTTCATTTTGGAGCGGGAAATATCTTTAGAATTTTCCTTGGTGGTGTTGCCGATGATCTACTTGAAGCAGGTTTAATGGAAACTGGGATCACGGTTGTTGAAACCTTTGATGAGGAAATCATTGAAAAAATGTATGAACCCTTTGACAATTTAGTCCTATCCGTCATGTTAAAAACAGATGGCTCAACTGATAAGCGAATCGTCGCCTCCTTGGCTGAAGGAATCAAAGCTGACAAAGATCGCTTGGTTGAGATTTTTACCAACCCCTCTTTGCAAATGGCTTCATTTACCATTACGGAAAAAGGCTATGCACTCAAGGATGCCAGTGGCAACTTTTTCCCTTGGATCGTAGGAGAAGTTGAAAATGGACCTGATGCAGCGGTGTCTGCCATGGGTGTTGTAACAGCGAACCTCTATCAACGTTATTTAGTCGGTGGACAGCCAATGGCTGTCGTTTCTATGGACAATTGTGCCCATAATGGAGACATTTTAAAAGCGGCTGTCACGACGATGGCATCAGAATGGCAAGCACGTGGTTATGTTGAAGCAGGTTTTGTTGCTTACCTCAATGATGAAACGAAAATCACTTTCCCAATGTCGATGATTGATAAAATTACACCACGACCAGCCGAATCGATCGCTGAAGAGTTAGCAGGTCTTGGTATTACAAATATGGCGCCTGTATTAACCGAAAAGCGTACCTTTATCGCACCGTTTGTAAATGCAGAAGTGCCACAATATTTAGTCATTGAAGATAAATTCCCAAACGGTCGACCCGCTTTTGAAAAAGTCGCAGCGGGTGTTTATATGACGGATAAGGAGACGGTAAACAAAGTGGAGCAAATGAAAGTGACCACTTGCTTGAATCCACTTCACACGGCGCTCGCAGTTTACGGTTGTCTTTTAGGGTTTACCTTAATCGCGGATGAAATGAAAGATCCACAACTGAAAAAATTAGTCCATCAAATTGGCCCTGTAGAGGGCATGCCTGTTGTCACTGATCCTGGCATTTTATCTCCGCAAGCCTTCGTGGAAGAAGTCATCCATGTTCGTTTCCCGAATCCGTTTATGCCAGATGCGCCACAACGGATTGCAACAGATACATCACAAAAAGTGGGGATTCGTTTTGGAGAAACCATTAAGTCTTATATGAAAAAAGACGGTGACGCTCAAGCACTCAAAGCCATTCCGCTTGCCATCGCTGGATGGTGTCGTTACTTATTAGCAGTTGATGATAAGGGTGAAGCCTTTGAATTATCAGATGATCCGATGCTTCCTGAACTAACGGCACTTGTGGCAGATGTTAAAGTTGGAAAAGCAAGCACTTATACGGGGCAATTAAAACCCCTTTTATCAAATGTGAATATTTTCGGTGTCGATTTATATGAAGCAGGCTTAGGTGAGCTCATCGAGACATTATTCGTAGAATTGATTGAAGGACCAGGCGCTGTACGTGCGACATTGCTTAAATATTTAGGATAAAGAAAGCATGATCAAAAAATTGTCGTGGCCCCGATCGTTGAAAATTCAACAAATCGAGGTCACTTTTCAAAATAGAAGGAGCAGTGAAAATGAAAGTTAATCAGTCAAATCCTGTTAACATCGCAGTAGAAGCAGCCGCTTATGAAGGGGTTAAACGAATTGCTGAAAAAGTGGCAACAGATTTTGAAAAAGTCGTAGGTGTGACGCCCATCATTTCTGAGTGCATCACAGAAGACGTCACGATCATATTTGCAACATTGGGTCGTAGTGCATTCGTCGATGGCTTGATTTTGGCAGGCAAGTTTGATAAAGCGTCTATCGATGGCAAAAATGAAGTTTATGCGATTCAATTGATCGACGACCAATTGGTCATTATCGGCAGTGATAAAAGAGGAACAATTTACGGCATGTTCGCTTTATCTGAATATATCGGTGTATCTCCGCTTCATTTTTGGGGAGATGCTGAGCCAGAACGTCGTACAGAAATTGTGATTAACGCGGATGTGTCGATTGTTTCAAAAGAGCCGAGTGTCAAGTATCGGGGATTTTTCATTAATGACGAGTGGCCATGTTTTGGGAACTGGACATTCAATCACTTTGGTGGCTTTACAGCGAAGATGTACGAGCATGTGTTTGAGTTGTTGCTACGTTTAAAAGGGAATTATTTGTGGCCGGCCATGTGGACGTCTTCATTTCCAGTAGATGGACCAGGGAATTTGAATGAAGAATTGGCTGATCTTTACGGTGTTGTGATGGGTGCTTCTCATCATGAACCGATGTTACGTGCCAGTGAAGAATGGGACATTTACCGAGGCACTGATACCCAATACGGCAATAACTGGTGTTACTATACGAATAAAGACGGACTCAATCGCTACTGGGAAGATGGCATCAAGCGTAGTGGTAAATATGAAAAAATCACCATGCTGGGCATGCGCGGTGAACGAGACAGTGAAATTTTAGGTGAAGATGCAACCCTCAAAGACAATATTGATTTGTTAAAAGATGTCATTACAAATCAACGTGACTTGCTGAAAAAATACGGGAATCCTCACAACCCAGAAATGTTAGCCATTTACAAAGAAGTCGAAGAATACTTTTATGGCGATGAGACAACAGAAGGGTTGAAAGATTGGGCGGGTCTTGATGATGTGATCTGCATGTTTTGTGAAGATAACTTCGGTTTTGTTCGGACATTGCCAACAGCTGATTTAGGGAATCGACGTTATGGCATGTATTATCATTTTGATTACCACGGTGGTCCGATTTCTTACGAATGGATGCCATCGACGACTTATGAGCGCACATGGGAGCAATTATCCATGGCATATGACTACGGGGTACGTGACGTTTGGATTGTCAACGTTGGTGATTTGAAATTTAATGAAGTACCACTCCAATATTTTATGGATTTGGCTTACGATTTTGAAAAATGGGGAACGCATTCACCTAATGCCATCACGACCTATACGAATCAGTGGGTACAAAAAACATTTCCAACCGTTGATTCAAAGACGCACTTGCAAATGGGAGATGTGTTGCAAGGTTATATTCGCATGAATGCCATGCGTCGCCCTGAAGCACTCAATGCATCCATTTATCATCCTGCTCATCATTTAGAAGCAGATCGCATGTTAGCATTAGCAACAACCCTTGAAGCTGTTAATGAAGACATTTTCACACGGTTAACGGGTCAAACAAAAGAAGCTTATTACAGCATGATTTGGCTACCAGCCACAGCAAGCATTAACTTGTTACGCATGCATCTTTATTCGGCTAAAAATCAACATTATGCCAATCAAGGGAAGAAAGTTGCGAATGCGTATGCCGACTTGGTGAAAAAAGCCATCGACTATGACCGTGAGTTGTTCAAGACATTGAGTGAATTTAAAAATGGTAAATGGCGTGGGATGGAACTTGAAGAACATATTGGCTTCACCACGTGGAACGACGACGGCTACAAGTATCCGCTGCGCGTCACTGTTGAACCTGCCCATAAGCCTCGCTTGGTTGTTTCACGTAAAGATCATGCGACCATTTGTCACAAAACGTACGGTGCACCCATGACGATCACAGTGGATGATTTCTTGTCTGCGGGCACTGACACTGTCGTACTTGAAGTGGCCAATGATGGCGTGGGCAGTTTGGACTACACCATTGAAGGCAACGCGACAGATTGGCTAACCATTAGTGCGCCAATAGGAACCGTTGAAGCACAAGAAGAGGTTGTTTTAATGTGTGACCGTTCAAAATTAACAGAAGCTGTTCAACAGGTGCGCCTTTTGATTAAAGATGCGGAAACGGTTGTAGCGGTTGACATAAAAGCGAAAGCTGATCCAACTGGATTACCGGTATTAACCCATTTGCCGAATCGGGGTGTGGTTGTCATGAAAGCTCATCATTTCTGTCATCAAAAAGAGGTGGGGTTAGCTCGATTTGTTCATCTGGCGCATTATGGTCGCAGCGGAAGTGGCATGAAGGTTTATCCGACAACTGTCAACTTTAATGAAGCCGATGATAAGCCAGCGCTAACGTACCGATTTCTAGCAGAAGTAACGGGTGATTATGTGGTGGAAGTTTGGACGACACCGACGAATCCGTTGCGAAATCAAACCCCTTTACGTTTTATGATAGAAGCCAAAGGGAATGATTCCCAAGCCATCACGGCTGTCCCAGCTGATTTTGTGCCGTTTCATACTGATCCACGTTGGTGTGCAGGTGTCCTTGATAACATTCGACAAACAAAGGTTACCTTAACTTTCGAATCAGGGGTTCAAGAACTCACGATAGGTGCGCTTGAAGCGGGATTGATTGTTGAAAAAGTCCTTGTTTATCAAAAAGATCAAGCGCCGGAACCGTCTTATTTAGGACCACAGGAAAGTGTTGTGACGACCTAATATCAGTGCGCTTGAGCGCTTTAACAAGCAACTGCTTACCGTTAATGTCTGTTGAAAACAAATGCCTTTGAGCATATGTGTTTAATGCGCAAGGGTCGCCCTGATGACGGATCACGCATCGATCACCTCAGATAAAATTGCGCTAAACTTTGTTTGTAGGCTAGACAAAGTGTTCATAATATGATATAATACTTTTTGTAAACGATGTCACATGATTGGCATATTTTGGGTCTTTTTAGACATCAGATCAACTTAATGAGGGTTAAATTAAGATAAGCTGCCTAGCATCTAGGCAGAAGGAGGAAGAGTCATGAGTTTTAAAAATAAAAAAAGTTTGTTTTTCCTAGGTTTGGTATCCGTTTTCACCTTGTTGTTAGTCGCATGTGGCGACGGTACTGGTGGAGGGGCTGGCGCTGGTCCGGGGTTGAGAACCGATAGTGAAGGACGCTACATCATCAATGCCAGGGCGTTTACAAATGAGATTCCGCATGCAGTGGAGTTATTCATGTATTTGAATCCAGAATATGCTGAAAGGTACTACTTTGATTTTACGGTTATTTCAGATCAAGATAATGCCTACAGCATTGCACTTGATCCGGCGCTAGAAGCTGGTGGGTTAGATATGCCGCATTTCTTTACAGCTGAATCAGCGTTTGTTTTACGTTATACACAAGGCACAATGGCTGCTCATGCCCTGCCTTATTCTGAGTTGATTCCAGATTTAGATGCGAGAATTGCTGAAGCAGGGATTGCACCTTTTACAGTTGAAATTGGGACGCGCAACGATGAGATTGTTGGCTTGGCTTTTCAATCAACAGGTGGTGCGATGATCTACCGACGTTCAATTGCAGAATCGGTATTTGGAACAGATGATCCAGACGAGATTGCTAGCATCACAGGTGAAAATGGATGGGATAGCTTTTTAGATGCGGCACGTGAATTAGAATCAGCAGGTTATGCAGCAGTTGTAGGTGCGGGTGACTTATGGCAAGCGATTCGTACAACAGGTAGCCCATGGGTTGTTGATGGCGAGTTAGTGATTGATCCAGCTCGTGCTGAAATGATGGAATTGCATCGTGCTTTATATGAAGATAATTTAATGATTGACGGTGGTGCATGGTCAGATGATTGGTTTGCCGCAATGGGTGGTACAGGAGACCGTGATGTCTTCTCATTCTTTGGTCCAGCTTGGTTAATCAATCACGTTATGGTCAATAATGTTGGCGATACTTACGGTGATTGGGCAGTTGCAGTACCGCCAGCAGGCTTCTTCTGGGGTGGAACTTGGGTCATGGCTAATGCAAATGTGCCGGAGGAAATTAGAGGTGTATTAGGAGCTGTTATCGAATGGATTACTTTAGATGCGACGACTAATGGCTTCCAATACAAATTTGCGAATGGTACATTTGAGCGTGCTTTATACGACGCTGGTATCACCAATGATTACAGCGCTGCAAAAGATGTTGTTGCTTCTTCAGTTGTGATGGATTTAGCTGACGGAACGATTCCGTTATTAGGTGGACAAGATATGTTTGCTGTTTTCGCTCCAGCAGCTTCTTATGCAACGGGTGCTGCGTTAACGCAATATGACGTTGATATTAACAACTGGTTTTTAGATCAGTCTGAGCAATATGCAATCGGAGAAAAAACATTTGAAGAAGCCATGAATGACTTTAAGCAAATGGTTGCTGATAATACAACAATTATTGTTAACTTTGATTAATGAGATGCGCTTAAACATTTGAAGAATAAAGCCGGAAACGACTTATTGCCGTTTCTGGCTACTCTTCTTTTTACACGAATAAAAAACGCTAACAGTTAAATTTTATGGAGGTGAAAGCTGTGAAAGAAAAAAAGTCGAAGAACAAGTATGCTAAGTACGGCTATCTCTTCTCATTACCTTTTATGATCACATTTTTAGTATTTTCGCTTTACCCGATCATTTATACATTTATGATTAGTTTTTCAGATTTGCAAGGTGTCGCAACCGGTGATATTAACATGTTATCGAATCCATTTCAAAATTATATGGACATGTTCAATAATCAGACGTTCAGAACTTCTTTGCAAAATACAGTTGTACTATGGATTTCCAATTTTATTCCGCAGATTGTACTGGCAACAGTACTCGCTGCTTGGTTCACCAATAAACAGCTAAATGTCAAAAACTCTGGTTTTTTTAAAACATTGTTTTATATGCCCAATATCATTACTGCCGCATCAATTGCCATTCTTTTCGGTGCTTTGTTCGGTGCGCCAACGGGTCCTTTTAATGATTTGTTTATGAGATTTGGCTTCATCGATTCGCCTGTTCATTGGTTTAGAAATCCAACGACTGCGAGAGCAACAGTCGCTTTTATCCAATTTTGGATGTGGTACGGTTCAACGATGATCATTATGATCGCGGGAATTAACGGCATTAATCCGGCATTATTTGAAGCAGCAGCAATTGATGGTGCAACAGGGATTCAAACCTTTTTAAAAGTCACCTTACCACAGCTAAAGCCAATCGTCTTGTTTACCCTTGTGACAAGTTTCATTGGTGGGATGCAAATGTTTGATATTCCAATGTTACTTGTTGATCGAAGTGGTCCCGATAATGCGACATTAACAGCTGCAGTATTTGTTTTTAATCAAGCTTTTGGTGGTGCAAGACTCTGGAATCGAGCAGCAGCAGCAAGTGTTATTTTGTTTGTGGTATGTGGGATTATCGCAGGCAGTCTGTTCTTCTTCTTCCGTGATCAAGATGCGATTGCAGTGAAAAAAGCAAAGAAAAAAGCGATGAACGCGCTAAAGGAGGGAAATGCTTAATGAAAAAGTTTAAAATTGGAAAATTTTTCCTCTATCTCTTTCTCATCGTCTTGTCCTTGCTTTCAGTTTTGCCGTTC
The DNA here is from genome assembly GCA_009778135.1 of Defluviitaleaceae bacterium. Taxonomy (GTDB): domain Bacteria; phylum Bacillota_I; class Bacilli_A; order MOL361; family Turicibacteraceae; genus WRKJ01. The sequence goes on along the minus strand of WRKJ01000108.1, from coordinate 41,490 downwards.
CTGATTATGTTTGTCAACGCAACGAGAAGTACACCCGAAATCCAACAACAAGCGCTCTCGTTTATACCGAGTACTTATTTAGTGAACAATTGGCGTCATTTAATGGTGGGTGCATTTAATCCATTTGTTGGTTTCCAAAACTCTTTCATTATCTCTGCAGGCGCAACGATTTTAGCTGTTTACTTTTCTTCTTTAACAGCTTATGGGATTGTGGCTTATGACTGGAAGTTTAAAAATGCTTTCTTCTCGCTTATTATGACGATTTTAATGATTCCAGGCACGATTGCAATCATTGGTTTCTTCCAGTTTATGTGGCAAATTGGGTTGAATAACAGCTTTATTCCACTGATTGTCCCAGCGATTGCTTCGCCAGGCGTTGTGTTTTTCATGCGTCAATATTTGCAAGCAACACTGTCTCTTGAAATGGTTGAAGCTGCAAGAATTGATGGCTCTGGTGAATTTGCGACTTTTAATAAAATTGTGCTTCCGATTATGAAGCCCGCGCTTGCGACACAAGCGATCTTTATTATGGTTGGTACTTGGAATCAGTTGTTTTTACCGTTGGTTCTCCTTTCAAGACAACAGTTGTGGACCATGCCGATCATGGTTGCGCAGCTTCAAGGGAATATTTATCGGACAGAATTCGGCGCAGTTTGGTTAGGTTTAGCCCTTACTGTTTTACCACTATTTGTTGTTTATGCCCTATTGTCTAAATATATCATCGCTGGTGTTGCTTTAGGTGGCGTAAAAGAATAAAAAGCGAGCGTCTTAGCTACGATAAAACTCGTGAAGCTAGAAACTTCAAGTTTCTTTGGTTCATGAGTTTTTTCTAAGCATTCTTTGTAAGAAGGGTTGCGCATCATTTCATGCATGAGGAGTTGAAGAAAATGGTAAATAAAGGATTTCCAGAAGGTTTTTTATGGGGAAGTGCATCGGCGGCATATCAGATTGAAGGTGCGCATGATGTCGATGGTAAAGGGTTGAGTAATTGGGATACATTTGTGCGAATTCCTGGCAAAACATTTCAAGCAACAACAGGGGATAAAGCAGTTGATCATTACAACCGTTATCAAGAGGATATTCAGTTAATGGCTGAAATGGGATTGAAGGCGTATCGTTTTTCAATTTCGTGGCCACGGGTGATCCCTAAGGGAACGGGTGAAGTTAATGAATTAGGTTTGCAATTTTATGACAATGTGATTAATGAATGTTTGGCGCATGGGATTGTTCCGATGGTGACCATGTATCATTGGGATCTACCTCAAGCATTAGAAGTGGCTTATGGCGGTTGGGAAAATCGTCAAATTGTCGACGATTTTGAACAGTATGCGAAGACGATTATTAAGCGCTATGGTGACCGTGTGAAGTATTGGATTACGATGAATGAGCAGAGTATTTTTACAGGACTCGGTTGGCAAAGTGCCATGCATCCGCCTGGGAAGAAAGATGATGACAACATGTTTTACCAAGTTAATCATCATGCGCACTTGGCACATGCAAAAGCGGTACTTGCGCTCAAAAAGTTATTTCCTGAAGCGAAAGTAGGGGCAAGTCATGCGCACTACCCAGCTTATGCCTTCGATTGCAAACCAGAAAACAATATTGCCCGGATGAACCTTGAAGACTTTAGAAATTATTGGTGGATGGATGTTTATGCGTTTGGGCGTTATCCAAAGCGTGCTTTCAAACATTTACAAGATCATGGGATGGCACCGGAAATGGATGAAGGGGATCTGGATCTCTTAAAAAAAGCAGCGAGCCAGATTGATTTTATGGGTGTTAATTATTATCAAACAGCTGTTGCCGAAGAAAATGCGGCAGATGGTATCAAGGCGAATATGGAAGCCAATAGCAGTGAGGCTAAAGGAAAAACACATGGCGTTCCATCTTTATATAAAAGCCCTGCGAATCCTCATCTTGGACAAACGGATTGGGGTTGGACCATTGATCCTGTTGGATTACGTGTCTGTTGTCGTGATATTACGAGTCGATATGATTTACCGATTGTCATTTCTGAAAATGGCTTAGGTGCTTTTGATAAAAAAGAAGCAGATGGTCGCATCCGTGATCCATACCGCATTGATTACATCAAAACGCATGTTGAACAAATGAAGCTTGCGATTGATGAAGGCAGCGAGATATGGGCTTATTGTACATGGTCATTTACTGATTTATTAAGCTGGCTAAATGGCTATCAAAAGCGTTATGGCTTTGTCTTTGTCGATCGTGAAGAAGCAGAAGATAGTGGGACACTTGATCGCTTTAAAAAAGACTCTTATTACTGGTATCAGCATGTCATTAAAACCAATGGTGTAGACTTGGATTTTGATGTGTCATCGCTTCTTGCACGGGTCGATTAAAAGTGAGGAACAAACATGAAAAAAATAATTGCACAAAATTTTGCAAATCCATACTTACCCCTTTGGGAACATTTACCTGACGGTGAACCTAGAGTTTTTGAAGATCCAGATCATCCAGGAAAGTACCGTGCTTATATCATCGGGTCTCACGATTTAAGAGTTGATGGCTACTGTGGACCCGATATTAGGGCTTGGTCTGCACCTGTTGAAGATTTAAATGATTGGCGCGATGAAGGATCCATTTTTACTTATGAAGTTGATAACCGGTGGGATGTCATGTATGCGCCGGACTTGGTTGAGATCGTACGTAAAGATGGGAAGAAAGATTATTATTTGTATCCGCACAGTCGTGGAGAATCGAGAGAAGCCATGGTATGTAAAGGACCTACACCTGTTGGACCCTTTACACCGATTAACTTAACTGAAGACGGAAGAAGTACCGTTCCAGGAAGTATTTTAGGCTTTGATCCGGCAGTTTATATTGAATATGTCACTGATCCAACTGATCCTGACTATGAAATTGGTTTTAGAGCTTACGGTTATTGGGGTTTTCAAAAATCTCATGCAGCCGAACTTGATCAAACAACCATGTATTCCCTTCGACCAGGTACTGAGGTGATTCATCACTTTATCCCAGCAAGCGCCCGCTATGGCGAAATTCATGATCCAGAAGGAACTACTTATCCGAGTGTTTACGCAGGTGAAGACCTTAAAAGGTTTAACTTTTTTGAAGCAGCGTCTATTCGTAAAGTAGGTCATAAATATGTGTGGATTTATAGTGGCTACTCAGGACCTGATTATGGATTAGAGAGCACAAATTCTACGCTCCGTTATGCTTACGGGGATACATTACTTGGTCCATGGAAAAGTGGTGGTGTTTTGATTGACTCAAGAAGTGTTGAATTAAATCAAGACGGGACAGCTTTAGAAACTTACTATCGTCCGCATAACACCCATGGTAGCATCGAAGTCATTAATGATCAGTGGTATGTTTTTTATCATCGCCCTCCAAGAGGATTCGGATATGCTCGCCAAGCCATGGTCGCACCCATTCATGTCACTTATGATGAAGCGTCTGTGGCAGAAGGTGGGGAAGTGAAGATCACAGGTTGGGACCCTTATCTAGAAAACCAAAAGTGGACCTTAAAAGCTGGTAACCAAGTATACATGGGCGCAGAAATGACATCAGAAGGATTTAATGTTTACGGGCTAGCTCCTTATCGCTATTATTCAGCTGGAATTGCGTGCTTTTTAAGTAACCCTCAACTGCAAGAAGATGCATGGGACATTTGGGATGATCATATGCCGCTCACAGATGTTTCAAACGGTGACATCATCGGTTATAAATACTTTGGCTTTGGTGGACTAAACGAACATAAAAAAGGACTAGCGCCTTTTGAAGGAACAAAACCTGATCACGAAACAGCCTTTAATTTGTTCCTTGTGCCAAAAACAACTGATGCTTTTAAAGTCAATGTTTGGTTAGACGGCCCGTGGGCAAATGAAGCATGGAAAGGAAAGAAAATAGCAGAGATTTCAGTTCCGACTGGTTCGGCGCATCAAGTGACAAAATTTACTGTTGATGTCTCACGCTTTGTTGACCATTTAAATCAAAAAAAAGGTATTTATTTAGTGATGGAAGGAAACGATCAACCTTTGTGTGACCTCATTGGTCTTGGTTTTAGTAAAAGAGATCATGAAATTGATCAACCCGTTGTACCCGAAGTCGCTATTTCAGTGAATGAACAACCGCTCTTATTACCCAAAACGCCAGTAAGATCCACCGATAAAAACGGGATTTGTGACTTTTCTACTTACCAAACATGTGTGACGCTTCCGACTGGAAATAAAGAAATGCCACAAATAACGGCCAGTGCCACACATGCCGATGTGTTAGTCAACTTGGAAATGCCAAAATCAATTGATAAAGAGGCGATTGTAACATTTGATTATAAAGGTGTTGTTAAAACCTATCGCATCGGCTTTAAATTTGACGAATAGCCGACATTGTCATAAAAAGGAACAACGATGGGACATTGATTCAAAAATACCCCACCATGATGAATGATAACCGGTGGTTAATCGCTATTTGATTAAACTTTGTTAATTGTATAGACAAAGTTTTGAAAGTGTGTTAAACTACTCTTATATGGCAAAATAGACATTTGCGAAATACATGAATTTGGAGGTTTCAACCGAATGAAAAAATCAGCATTTAATACACCTTTGGTCGACCATTTATATACGGCTGACCCATCTGCACATGTCTTTGAAGGAAAGCTTTATATTTATCCTTCTCACGACTTAGGAAACGAAAATCCAGATGATGGCAGTGGTAACCATTTCTGGATGGAAGATTATCACGTTTTCTCAATGGATGACATCGATGCACCCTGTGTGGATCATGGTCAAGCCTTACATATTAAAAATGTGCCTTGGGCAAAAGAGCAAATGTGGGCACCTGATGCAGCGACCAAAAATGGCAAGTATTATTTTTACTTCCCAGCGAAAGATCACGATGGCATCTTCCGTATTGGTGCAGCAGTAAGCGATCGTCCAGAAGGACCTTTTACACCAGAACCTCACTACATTGAAGGAAGCTTCAGTATCGACCCTGCTGTCTTTGTTGATGAAGATGACCGTGCATACCTGTATGTCGGTGGACTTTGGGGTGGTCAATTAGAAAAATGGCAAACAGGCCAGTTTGTTCAAGGACCACCAGATAATCAACCTGGTGTTGACGGACCACAAGGCGACGCGCCTGCTTTAAGACCATGGGTTGCTGAACTTAATGATGACATGGTGAGCCTGAAGCATGAACCACGTTACGTGGATATTCTTGACGAGAACGGAGATCCAATTAAAGCTGGTGACACAGATAGAAGATTCTTTGAAGCACCTTGGATTCATAAATTTAATGGCAAGTACTACTTATCTTACTCAACAGGTGATACCCATTTCCTTTGCTACGCTGAAGCAACAAATCCTTATGGACCTTTTACTTACAAAGGTCGAATTTTAGAACCCGTTGTTGGGTGGACGACACATCAATCTATTGTCAACTTTCACGACAAGTGGTACTTATTCTATCATGACAGTACCCTTTCTGGCGGTCATACACAATTGCGCGGGATGAAGTTTACTGAACTTGAAATTGCTGAAGATGGCACCATCACAGTGATGGAACCTTATGTAACCGACGAAGAGAAATTAAGTGCCGCTAAGCTCTTGAAAGACAAAGGCGGCGATGTCGATGCATTCGCTGATGTCATTGGTTTAGATGCGGATTTACTGGCACAATTAAAAACAAAATAAATAATGCCGAAAACTTTGTTAGCATGCTAGACAAAGTCTATGCAGTGTGGTAAAATAAAGCATGGCGATGTCAAAATCGTTTAAAACAACTTTCAGATTAAAATTATTGGAGGCAAAATAAAAATGAGTTATTTCCCAGATGTAGCTAAAATCAAATATGAAGGTAAAGGGTCAAAAAATCCTTTCGCTTTCAAACATTACAACCCAGAAGAAATCGTGCTCGGTAAAACAATGGAAGATCACATGCGCTTTGCTGTTGCTTACTGGCACACCTTTGCATCAGATGGTGCAAAAGGTCAAGATCCATTTGGTATGAAAACAATGACACGTCCTTGGGAATCGACTGATCCACTGGAAGAAGCGCGTCAAAAAGCGTATGCAAACTTCGAATTTTTAGAAAAATTAGGTGTCCCATTCTTCGCATTCCACGATTTAGACGTGGCACCAGAAGGCACTTCACTAGAAGAATACCATGCGAACCTTGATGAAATCACGGACATATTTAAAGCTGAAATGGAACGTACAGGGATTAAATTGTTATGGAATACATCGAATGCATTTTCTCATCCACGCTTCGTTAATGGTGCAGCAACATCTCCAAATGCTGAAACGTATGCACATGCAGCTGCACAAGTTAAAAAAGGATTGGACATTGCGAAGAAATTAGGCGCAGAAAACTATGTGTTCTGGGGTGGACGTGAAGGGTACGAATACCTCCAAATCACAGACTATAAATTAGAGCAAGATAACCAAGCGAAGTTTTACTGGATGGCTGTCAACTACGCCAAAGAAATCGGCTATACAGGACAATTCTTAATTGAACCAAAACCAAAAGAGCCAACCAAACATCAATACGACTTTGATTCAGCGACAACCATTGCTTTCTTAAAATCTTATGGGCTTGATGAGCATTTCAAACTAAACTTAGAAGCCAACCATGCAACACTCGCCATGCACACCTTTGATCATGAAATCCGTGTTGCAGCAGCAGCAGGACTACTCGGATCAATTGATGCGAACCAAGGTGATTTATTATTAGGATGGGATACGGATGAATTCCCAACTGATTTAGCAGCTTCTACACTTGCCGTATATGAAATTGTGAAAGCTGGAGGACTCGGTTCAGGTGGCGTTAACTTCGACTCTAAAGTGCGTCGTTCTTCAACCGATTTAAATGATTTATTCTTAGCTCATATCGCTGGAATGGACACTTGGGCACGTGCGTTAAAAACAACTGAAAGATTAATTAATGACAAATTCTTTGACAACATTGTAACCGAGCGTTACGATACATTCTATAACACTGAAGTCGGTAAATCAGTACTAGATGGAACTGCGACATTGGCATCACTTTCTGAATATGCAATTGCTAAAAAAGATGAGCAAATCAAAGTGATCTCTGACCGCTTAGAATATGTGAAAGCTCAATTAAATGAGTATATCTTTTAATCATTAAGATGTGACAGGCATCCGCATTTGATGCGGGTGTCTTTTGTTAGTTTTTAATATAAAACGAATAAAAGGAGGTGAGTGGAACATAGGTGATCAAGAAATTTAAAGCCTATGTTTCAAGTCACATGAAATATGTATTAGGCGTAGACCTAGGCACAAGTGCCGTTAAGGTTATTTTAGTGAACCAAAAAGGCGAGATTAAAGGGGAAGCGACGAGGGAATATCCCTTGTCTCATCCAGCTCCTGGGTTCAGTGAGCAAAATGCTGAGGATTGGGTAACAGGGACCCTTCAGTCGATTAAAGAAATCATGGACTCAGGCATTGTTGATGCGACTGATATTGAAGGATTAAGCTTTTCAGGACAAATGCATGGCTTGGTGTTAATTGACGAAAAAGGCACACCACTCCGTCCAGCCATTTTATGGAATGATGTGCGGACAACTGCGCAATGTCGTCAAATTGAAGCAGCTTTAGGTGATGAATTATACGATTCATTAAAAAACAAAGCCTTAGAAGGGTTTACCTTACCAAAAATTTTATGGGTGAAGGAAAATGAACCCGAAGTTTTTGCAAAAGCTGTTAAATTCTTATTGCCAAAAGATTATTTAAGCTATCGTTTAACAGGGGCAATTGCCATGGAAGTATCAGATGCTTCAGGAACGTTGTTGTTTGATATGGCATCTGCTTCTTGGAGTCAGTCTGTTTGTGAGAAGCTAGACATCAATTTTGATTTATGTCCGCCACTGGTTCAATCAATTGATCAAGTGGGAACGATTTTACCAGAAATTGCAGCAACAACAGGCTTATCAACTGAAACAAAAGTGTTCGCTGGTGGGGCAGATAATGCAGCCGGTGCTTTAGGGGCAGGTAATATTGCAGATGGTATCGGTGTTTGTTCAATTGGGACTTCTGGTGTTTTCTCGGCATTTGAAGCCACTGGTGATCAGGATTACAAAGGTGCTTTGCAGTACCATAGCCACTCGGTACCGGGTGCTTATTATGTCATGGGTGTGACACTTGCTGCTGGTAATGCTATGAACTGGTTTAAGTCAACATTTGCAGCTGATCAATCATTCGCGGATATGTTGGCAAATGTTGGAATAATTAAGCCTGGTTCAAATGGTCTTATTTTTACGCCATATATTGCAGGTGAGCGTACACCTCATGTTGATCCACTTATTCGAGGCTCATTTATTGGGATGTCAGCGACCCATACCTTTGATCATTTTGCCCGCTCGGTAATGGAAGGGATTACGTTCTCACTCCGTGATTCGTTAGAAATTTTACGAACGGTTGGAAAAAAAGAAATCAACAAAATCATTTCTATCGGTGGCGGTGCGAAAAATGAGGACTGGCTCCAAATGCAAGCTGATATTTTTAATACAACAATCGTTAAGTTGACATCTGAGCAAGGGCCAGCTTTGGGATCAGCGATTATTGCTGCTATGGGATGTGAATGGTTCGACTCATTTGAAGCGTGTACAGATGCTTTCATCGGTTATGAAAAAGAATTTACACCGATTCCTGAAAATGTGGCTGTCTATGAAGAAGCTTACCATGTTTATACACAAGTTTATGACCAAACCAAAGAATTGAACGAACAGTTACATCCATTAAGGTAATAATGAGCATCATTGAGCATTAAAAAAGGAAATGACGGCGTTTGGCAGTTGAACACGATCATTTCCTTTTTGCATCTTATTTTCGAATCAAGCGTACAACCGCTTCTACATTGGCTGTTTGTGGAAACATGTCAACAGGTTGCATGTAATCAATTTTATATTGACCGCGCAGCTTGCTCAAGGTTTTAGCAAGGGTCGAAGGGTTACATGAGACATAAATTAACGTTTTGGGACGTACATTTAAAATTAATTGAATCATCTTCGTATCAAGCCCTGAGCGAGGCGGATCGACAATCATTACATGTGGTTTAAATCCAGATTTAATCCATTTTGGAACAATGACACCTGCATCTCCAACGTCGTAAGAAACATTGTCTAAGTTGTTTAATTTTGCATTTTTACGCGCATCTTCAATGGCGTCTTCATTGGTATCCACACCGCGTACTTCATAAGCAGCAGGTGCAAGGAATTGTCCAATGGTTCCGACCCCGCAATAAGCGTCAATGACACTTTCGTTTTTCGTCACTTTGGCAGCTTTTTTCACTTCTTGATAAAGGACATGCGTTTGTTCAGAATTAAGCTGATAAAATGACTTGGCTGATAAATTGAACTTTAAAGGGCCTAAGTTGTCACTGATGGTTTCCTTTCCTCGAATCAGTTTAGCTGTTTGACCAAAGATTTCATGGTCATCACTGGCGTTGATCGACATGAAGACACTTTTGACATCTTTACAAGCTTGCATCAACTCACGAGCTAAAGCATCCATCTTTGGAAATGAATCATTGGCCATCACAAAAGTCACTTGAACTTCTTTCGACGTTTTCGACTGGCGGACAACGAGATGACGAACCGTTCCTTTTTTTGATTTGGCATTATAAGGATAAACTCTGAAATCATCAAGTAAATCCACCGCATGACGGATGACATGGTTGACACCGTCGTAATGAATGGGACAATTTTCAACTGGAATTAAACGACGCGAGTTGAGTTCAAATAATCCCACCAATAACCCCTCATCATCTTGAGAGACAGGCATACTGGCTTTATTTCGATAGTTGTACGGATTTTTCATCCCGAAGGTTGGGAAGGTGATCTTTTCAAGGACTGGAAGTGGCATGTTGGCGTAGCGTTCAACTGCATGAATAAGTATGCTTCGCTTGACAGCAAGTTGTTCTTCATAAGACATATGTTGCAGTTGGCAGCCACCACATTTGCCGTATAGCTCACAGGCAGGTTTCACCCGATGTGACGACTTTTTCTTCACGCGAATCAATTGCGCTTCGGCATAATTTTTTGCTACTTTCGTACACTTTGCGACGACTTCTTCATCGACGAGGGCACCTGGAATAAAAACGGCTTGTCGTTTGTAATAACCAATTCCTTCACCATTTATCCCGATGCGTTTAATGGTGACCAAAAACTCATCATCAATTTTTAACGGACTTATTATCATTGTATCCATTCCTTCTTTAACATGTTATATGACCATTATATCATATCCGATCAGAATTAGACAGATTAAATTTGTCTGAGTTAATTGAATATCAAAAGCAACGTTTCATCGCTACGCATCCTTTTTATCTTGAAAGATGTCTTGAGCAGTTTGACCGATGATTTTTAATGTGTCAATGAGTGCTTCCTTTTGACTAGCGGTTAAATGAGTAAACAGTTCAGCAATGGCTAGTTGGTGAGACGGGAAAACAGTTGCGATTTTTTCTTTCCCTCTAGGAGAAATACAAGCGTAGGTAACGCGTCGATCTTTTTCGCAAGTTTCTTTTGTAATGAATCCTTTTGAGAGGAGCTTATCCACCACATAAGTCATGCTGCCACTGGCTAAGATCATTTTGCTTGCCAACTTTTGAATCGGAATATCCCCTTTGTGATAGAGTAATTCTAGCACCGCGAATTCTGTGATGTTTAACCCGTATCGCTTAATGTCTGTTTCTGCTACTTTTGCAACTGATGCACAGGACTTTGATAAAACAATGAGTAATTTTAATGCCAATTCTTGGTCATTCATATGATACCTCCAATTATCTCGACTTCAAGATAATGAGTATGATATATGATTTGCTTTCTTTTGTCAAGGGTTTTATCTCGATTTCAAGATATTTTGAAAAAAAGCCGACTACTCGCAGGTGTAGTCGGCTTAGTTATCACGTTTCGTTTGCCTATTTAATTCATTGATGGCCCATTGCGCAATTTCACGGATATCAGGACGCGGGTCTTTGTCAACCAACGCTTGTAACAAAGGTAAACTCCGGTCGCTTTTTTTATTGGCTAAAGCAATAATGGCATTTCGTTGTAACACTTTTTTGCCTCGCCATGAGCCTGCCATATGACCAAAACGTTCTTTGAATACTTGATTACTCATTTGTAGCAAATCTTCAAGCACAGGCATGACGGCTTCATAATCAGGCTCCATTTCCGGATGGTTGTGAAAATCAATGCCTTTGTTGTAAGGACAGACAGTTTGGCAAATGTCACAACCATAAATCATATTCCGGATTTTTTTTCGATCTTCAAGTGGGATCATTTCTTTAGCCTGTGTTTGATAACTCAGGCATTTTTTAGCATTCATCGTACCGTCACCAAACAAAGCTTTAGGTGGACAAGCTTTAATACATGCCCTACATTCACCACAGTCACCAATAAAAGGCGCATCAGGTGTAAATTCGATGTTGGTAATGATTTCACCGAGATAAACAAAACTGCCAAATTCAGGTGTAATAAGCAAGCCGTTTTTCCCAATAAAACCTAAACCTGCGCGCTGTGCAACCGCAACATCGACCAATGCGCCTGTGTCGACCATCGGTTTAAAGCGCAGTTGATGACCTGCTTTTTCTTTAAGTCGCTCAATGAGTTCAGCCATTTTTTGATTGAGGATGTGATGATAATCGAGTCCCCAACTGGCTGTTGAAAAAGCGCCTCGAACTTTTCCATCTGGCTTCGGATCTCCGGGATTTAAAATCCGATTGGGATAGGCAAGGGCAATAGAAATAATTGATTTGGGTTCATCAAAAATAAGTGTCGGATCGAGGCGTTCATCCAAATTATCATGTTCGAAACCAGACGTAAAACCGCGTTCTTTTTGGCGCGTCATTTGCTGGCGTAGCGACTCAAAATTGCCCGCATGGGTAAAGCCGATTTTATCAATACCAATCTCATGTGCTTGATGGATCGTCCATTGCTTTAATGCGTCATTTATTTTGATCACTCCTTCACCTGGTGCAACACAACATTACCGGACGTGACGTTCAAAAACTTTAACGATGTCTTCGGCTTTTTCCCATGTCACATAAATCAAAAAATTGCCTTGTCTAACTGTCTGATTCCCGTTAACCAAATACTTCGTCCAAATACCATGATCTTTAAATGCCGTCCATTGATCAGATTTTAGCTTAGCCATGGCTTGCTTGACCTTGACACTGGCTTCTTTATCAACAGCTTCTAAAACGACAAGTAATCTCGGATTGTCAACCTCTACAACAGGACGTACGATGTAGCCGTCGATAACATCCTTTTGATCAAAATGCTTGATTTCAGAAAAAGGGAGAATATCAAAGCGTGGAACGCCTAATTCAGCGTCCAGCATTTCTTTATCTTCAAAGGAAAGTTCCGAATCCATTTTCGCAATATGTTCAAGAATTTGATCTAAAATACCACGGGCATCTTCAATTTTTTCATGCTCGGGTTGCTTCATTTCCTCTAATTTATCTTTCATTGATTTGAACCCTAGTAACATAAAAACGATGACCAAACAGATGAAAATAATGCCTATTTTTTTCATACATATCCTCCAATAAGTGACAATTTTTAATTATCTATATTGTCGACAAAAGATGAGAAAATTATCCATCATTTTCATATGGGTTCACTCAAGTTTTTAGGCTCGATCTAAAAACTTAACACTTAGCGTAATTTCGCTTTCAATGCTTTTTCAATGTCACGCTTGGCATCTTTTTCTTTTAATGCTTGGCGTTTGTCGTAATTTTTCTTCCCTTTACAAACGCCTATGAGGAGTTTTGCATATCCGCCTTTTAAATAAACTTTAAGGGGAATAAGCGAATAACCTGTTTGTTGTTGAATGCCTGTTAATTTTGAAAGTTCTTTTTTATGAAGCAGCAGTTTTCTCGTTCGATCAGGCACATGATTGAAGCGATTTCCACCTTTGAATTCAGCGATATGCATGTGATGGACAAAGGCTTCACCCGCTTTTATTCGAACGAAGGCATCTACAATTTGGACACCTCGACTGCGAACCGATTTGATTTCTGTTCCTGTTAACACCAGCCCTGCTTCATAGGTGTCTTCAACAAAATAATCATGCCTTGCTTTTTTATTCTGTGCGATTAAATTTTCATCTGTTTTTTTTGTAGACATTTGAAATCACCTACTTTTCTTATTTTTACTTTTGTTGCGATAGCTTGGCTTTTGTGAATGTTGACCACGACGAAGATCACTGCCGCGACCACCTTGACTTTTTTTAGCACTGCGGGGTTTAATCGCGAGCATAAAGTCAATCGTTCCTTCATCTTTACTCGCTGCTTTCACTTTCACTTTTACAGGGTCACCCATCCGGTAGACATGTTTACGGTGCTTGCCGATAATGGTCATGGTGTCTTCATTAAAGTGATAAAAATCATCTTTCATATCTTGAAGTCTAACAAGGCCTTCAATGGTATTTGGCAGTTCAATGTACATGCCCCATTTGGTGATGGATGAAATGACCCCTTCAAAAATGTCGCCAATGAACTGCGTCATATATTCAGCTTTTTTCATATCCATGACATCCCGTTCACATTCGATGGCACCACGTTCTTTTTTAGAAGTGTGGTCTGCGATCTCAGGCATGATTTGATTAAAATGCGTCATCACGGCTTCGTTGTTGTCCTGTTTTTCAAATAAGAATGTGCGAATCATTCGATGGACAATTAAATCGGGATATCGGCGTATCGGAGAAGTGAAATGGGTATAGTAGGTTGCAGCTAATCCGAAATGTCCCAAATTACGTTCTGCATATCGGGCTTTTTCCATGGTGCGAAGCATCATTTTGTTAATCATCGGGGCTTCTTTTTTACCTGCCACGATTTCTAACATTTTTTGCAAAGCTTTCGGTTGAACATTATCTTTGCCACCTTTAATGGTATAGCCAAAAAGGCGCGTCATTTTATAGAGTCGCTGCATTTTTTCCATATTAGGTTGTTCGTGAACCCGGTAAATAAAAGGTAAGTTTCGTTTTTCGAAATGCTCTGCGACTGTTTCATTGGCGAGTAGCATAAATTCTTCAATGATTTCTTCAGAAATGCCACGTTCGCGATAAATAATGTCGGTGGGGAATCCTGTGTCGTCTACTTTAATCTTTGCTTCTTTAACATCGAATTCGATAGAACCACGTTGATGACGTTTCTTTTTTAAAATGTCTGCCATCTCAAGCATTAAATCAAAGTGGGTGACATCTTCTTCATATTTAGCACGTAAAGCTTCATCACCTGCTAAAATGGCAGTGACGTCATCATATGTCATGCGATGCTTTGTTTTAATCACAGCTGGGAAAATATCATGCTTGAGGACATGACCTTGTTTGTTAAATTCCATGGTACATGTAAGCGTCAATCGATCAACTTGTGGGTTCAAAGAGCAAATACCATTAGATAACTTTTTGGGAATCATCGGAATGACGCGGTCTGTTAAATAAACACTGGTCCCACGGGCATACGCATCAGTGTCGAGTGCAGTCCCTTCTTTAATGTAATGGGTCACATCTGCAATGGAAACTGACAATTCAAAATTGCCATTTGCAAGTTTTTTAACGCCAACGGCATCATCTAAATCTTTGGCGTCAGCACCGTCGATGGTAAAGATGGCTTCACTTCTTAAATCACGTCGATCTTTAAAGGCTTCTTCCGACACGACATCTGGTACCTGGGCTGCTTCTTCTAATGTTTTCGGATTAAACTCAGCTTCAATGTCATGTTTTAAACACATGGATAAAATATCAATCCCAGGTAAATCTTTGTTTCCTAACACTTCGGTTACAATGGCTGAAACAACGCCCTTATCAATATACGATTTGATGGTCACTTTCACCTTATCATCGAATTGTGCGCCCAAATTATCTGCTTGATCAACTTTAATGATGACGTTAAAGCGGACATCATCTGGAATAACACGCGCCCCACGATTTCCTTTTACATAAGTGCCCACAACATCCGTTACACCACGATCGATGACGGCTAATACACGACCTTTTAAACGACCGTTATCTTCAACAGATAAAATTTTGACTTTGACTGTGTCTTTATGTAAAGCTTGCTTGGTATTAAAAGCTTCGACAAAAATATCTTCTTCTAAATCGTCGACCATGACAAATCCAAAACCTTTTGCAGTCATCGAAATTTGTCCTTCGTATGTTTTTCCTATTACATTTTTCATCATCTATCCCTCCGTTTCTCTCTGATTATTTTTTTTAGATAGCTTACCTTTTAGTATGACAAACTTATTGTCTCATTAGACATAAAAAAGAGCCGTTAGTCGGCTCTCTGAAAAAAACAAAGCTATTTTTATCCAATACCTAACAAAATGAGCGTTGATAAAGCGACAAATGCAAGTGAAAAACCATAAGTAATTCTGACGATATAAACTTCAACACCACGTTCTTTCTGATGCTTAAAAAGCTCGCTGTTAGCACCTGTTAATGCGCTACCGATATCATCTTTTGAATTTTGCATCGCCACTAAAATAATTAAAACAATTGAAACAATAATTAACAAGTAGTCAATAATTCCTAATTCAAACAACATAAAAAATTTCTCTCCTAAGTCAAAAAAGATTTAAATACAGTGTTTACCATTTTACCACAAGATGATACTTCTTGCAAGCGAAATAACTTATTTTTTTTAAAAAAAGCTGATTGACGTTTTCATTCATACAAAAAGAAGGTTTTTCATTTTTTTTGCGTATATGTTAAATAGGGGGGTGTTTTTGAGGTTAATGATGCGCGTTAAAGGATGTTAAAGGATGTGGTTAAATGCAAGAAGTACTAATCAAAGAACTACCGGTAGAAGAAAGACCTAGGGAACGACTGATGGCATACGGTGCCCATGCATTATCAAATGCGGAGCTACTTGCGATTGTTTTAAGGACGGGTACAAAAAAGCAATCGGTATTGAATTTAGCCAAATCTATTTTGATTAAGACAGAAGGGATTAAATACTTAAACGAAACGTCTATTAATGAGCTGATAGAAGTACCAGGCATTGGAACGAGTAAAGCTGTCCAAATTATGGCAAGTATCGAGCTTGGGAAACGGGTATCACAATCACTGGTTGCAAAGCAAAATAAAATCCAAACAGTGATCACGCCAGAAGATTGTTTTAATTTACTGGGCAATGAGATGAAGTATTTAAAACAAGAACACTTTGTCGTCTTATCTTTGAATGTTAAACAGCAGTTAATTGCCAAAGACATCGTTTTTATCGGTGCCCTCAATATGTCACTTGTGCATCCAAGAGAAGTTTTTAGAACAGCGGTAAAAAGAATGGCTGATTCCATTATTTGTGTCCATAATCATCCAAGTGGTGATGTGACGCCATCGTTGCCAGATATTATGATGACCAAACAACTGGTTGAAGCCAGTCTCATGATGGATATTCCACTTTTGGATCATGTGATTATTGGTGGAAATGATTACAGTAGTTTGAAAGCGTATGGTCATATGTGAAATGAGTTGTAGAATGCTTCGATATGGTGTAAAATAATAAACATTGAACTTTTAATAACAATTTTAGATGGTGTCGACACCATCTAAAAGGAGGTCGAACTAAATTGTTTGAAAATATTAAAGCGGTGACCGCTAAGGAAAGTTATCATCTGATACGATTTGAAAATGATTATACACGTGGGGTTCATCCGAAAATTTTAGACAGATTGGTTGAAACCAATGCGGAACAAACATCTGGCTATGGAACGGATTCATATTGCGCTTCGGCAGCAGCGATCATTAAAAATTTATGTGAAGCGCCACATGCAGATGTTCATTTTTTAGTGGGGGGAACGCAAACGAATTTAACGATCATCGCTTCTATTTTAAGACCTCATGAAGCAGTTATTGCACCAAGTACAGGACATATTGCAACTTCTGAAACAGGCGCAATCGAAGCAACGGGGCATAAAGTTGTAACAATTCCGACGGAAACAGGGAAAATAACAGCCGAGCAAATTCGAGCTGTTGTGGATGTGCCGGAGAATGTGCATGCAGCTAAGCCTGGACTGATTTTTATTTCACAGTCAACTGAATTTGGTGGTGTTTACACGAAAGAAGAATTAGTGGCGATTAAAGCGGTTGCTACTGAATTTGAATTACCTTTATTTGTCGATGGTGCGCGGCTTGGCTATGCGTTGGCTTCAGAAGCATGCGATGTCACACTCTCTGGCATGGCTCAAATTTGTGATGTTTTTTATATTGGTGGAACGAAAGTAGGCGCACTGTTTGGTGAAGCAGTTGTCATTGTGAATGAGCAGCTCAAACGTGACTTTAGATATATCATGAAGCAACGTGGTGGGTTACTTGCAAAAGGGCGTTTACTTGGTGTACAATTCGAAGCCTTTTTTAAAGACGGCCTTTATTTTGAAGTTGCGGCTCATGGCGTTTCGATGGCGATGCAAATTAAAAAAGCGTTAGTTGACGCAGGCATTTCACTTGCATATCCGGCTGTTACCAATCAGTTGTTTATTGAATTCACCCATGATCAATTTGAGAAGTTGAGTGAAAAATATGTTTTTGCACCATGGGTAAAAGGAGAAAAGACCATCATTGTCAGGTTATGTACGGATTGGTCGACGCGTGAGTGTGATGTTCAGCAGCTCATTGAAGCGATTAAAGCATTGTAAAAAAACAGGTATAAATGCACGCCTATTTTGAATATGACATAAGAGAAGTCCAAATGGATTTCTTTTTTTTATTGAAAGAAAAGCTGACGTTTTTTGGTCGAAAAAATGTCTTTCTTTGTCGAATATTAACTTTTTTTACGATATATAAGATAAAAACAAAATAAAAAACTAAAAAATGAACGAAAATGATTGATTTTGATTGAAAAATGTTGTAAGATTTTATCAGAGATCTCAATACACACAAGTTTTCAAAGCAAAACGGAAAGGAAGGCGATTTTAATAGACTATTTGCATGGTAAATGTTGAAGTATTTCTTTTAATGTAAATTTAATTTACGACTTTTATGAAAATAAGGGAGGAAAGCGTCATGAGTGTTAAACATTTTGATTTTGCAAGAAAAATGCCAAGTATCCTATTCACCTTTATCATCGCTGCAATAATGGTTTCATCTGTCGTTGTAGTGGCTAATGACGTAGAAGATCAGCCAACAGCTACTGCTTCAACGTTTGGAGAACTTAGACAAGCGATTCAGCAAGCAGGCGCAACACCGACGACGATTTATTTAACAGAGTCTGAAATCCTTTTAGGAAATGAAGCAGCGATAACAATTGCTGCGAATCAACATATCACGATTTTGAATGGTCAGATAGAACCTGATAGCCGTTCTTATCTCATCAGAAATGGTGCGCAAAATCTGGCCAATGGGCGTCATTTTATCGTAAATGGTACGCTTAATCTTGGAATTGAAGATGGAACAGAGCAGTCTAATAACATCACTTTATATAACGAAACAGAGATCGTTACAGGCGATGGGGGTCGGAGTGGCGGCATCGATCTTAATCAGGTCAATGCGAACTTGAGGATTCATGATGGCGTTATTTTACGACATCTTTTAACTGGAAACCATGG
The DNA here is from genome assembly GCA_009778135.1 of Defluviitaleaceae bacterium. GTDB lineage: Bacteria > Bacillota_I > Bacilli_A > MOL361 > Turicibacteraceae > WRKJ01. The sequence goes on along the minus strand of WRKJ01000108.1, from coordinate 22,940 downwards.
CGGTGCAGTCAACATCACAAATGGAACCTTTACCATGTACGGCGGCATTTTAGAAGATAATTTTGCAGATGCGCATCAGGGTGGTATGGTTGGGAATGGTGGTGCCGTCAGGTTGACAGGGTCAAATGCCCATTTTGTGATGCATGATGGCATCATCCAAAATAATCGCGTTTCTATTCCAAATTCAACTGCGACAACTAACGGTGGTGCTGTTGCAGTTGAAAATGGTGCGACGTTTACCATGAACGGTGGCAGCATCTCCAATAATGTTTTAGGCTCTAGTCAAGCATTTGGAGGCGGTGTTTGGTTACACAATTCCGCAGGCACCACTTTTACCATGAATGATGGTATTATCGAAGGAAACAGTGCGTTTACGAATGGAGGCGGTATTTGGGTTGGTGCAAATGCCACATTCAACATGCGAGCAGGTACGATTCGAGGGAATACAGTGAGTTCGACCAATGGTAATGGTGGTGGTATATTCAGTGCACAGTCAGACTACAGCAATTTAAATATTGGGTATGTGGATGGTATTGACACATCATATCGTATTCATTTTTATGAGAATAGTTCAAGTGCTTATGAAGGGAGTCCACTGATGATTCAAATGGGTGTTGAAGGAGGACGTATCAGGTTTCCTCACATTCGTTGGGAAAATTGGCTAAATGGACATCATACAGCAACAACAAGCTTAATTGATATGCCTGTTCATTTAATTAACAATTGGGACATTAATACGACGACCTTAACACCTTATACGATTTTGAGGACATTAACCATGGTTGATGGTGGTTCTCAGACATTTATGAGTGGCACGAATCCAGAAATGGAAACAACAGGGGATCGACTCTTCTTCGTTGCAGATGGTTCAGAATCTGTGACCATTGATGCTGGAACGCGTTTCGGTTACACTTTTAGCCATTGGAGTAGTGAGCCAGAAATTGCAGGTATTCACGCTCAGACAACAGCTAGAATAGAAAACGTGAGCGGACTTCCTACTCAAAATGTCACTGTAACGGCACATTGGGATCAAATGATTCCAAAACCAGATCCGATTTGCTATGGCATGGAAGTCGAATTAGGGAGCGAGATTGCCACTGTCTCCACTTGGGCTCAATTTCAAGCAGCTTATAACAACTCGAATGTAGCAAGGATTGTCTTATTAAACGACTTAACTTTCCCATCAAGTGTTTCATTAACTGATCGCAGAACATCGTTAGAAATTGATGGATGTGGATTTACCTTTTACCAACGTTCTGGTCGAAGCCTGCCTGTTAATACACCAGCTGCAGGATACACACCAGTCTTCCATCTCCACAATGTACACTTAGGTGCTGTCGATGTAACGCGTGCAGCTGGTCTTGATGTCGCTGGTTCATTTTCATTTATTCAAGGATCAGGAACGTTAACTTCTCGTGTCAACCGCTGGCGTTTTAGAATCGGAAATTTAAGTACAGATCCAAGAATTGCGAGAGTTGTAAGAGCTTATCAAGGAGAAATCACCCTTTATGGTGAACTCGACCTTAATACACGTGCAGAAAATTTCTATGCCGGAAGTATCATTATTGAAGATGGTACGAACTATCGTGGTAACATTAACTTCCGTGATTACTCATTGATTTGGTTTCCAGAACTGGCAGCAGCGGGAACAACAGGTGCGAGCCGTGAATTTACAGTTGGTGACAATGTGACGCTAACCTTAACAAAGACGGCAGGAACAGGTGCGACATATCCAGCTATTTTTGACCGTTGGGAAACGATGACCATTGGTGAGAACAGCGTGCTTGACATCAACTTTGAAGGACCTGCTTTCGCACTTTCTAGTCAAGGTGCAACATTTACAGCACAATATGGCTCAGTGATTAACTTAACAAGACGTACGGCAGGCCCTGTTTTGACTTACTTCAGTGCATTAGGTAGGAATCCAAGCAATGCCAGCTTTACCATCGAACCAGGTGCTTCATTATACGTGACTGGAACGACTAACGGAACAGGTAATGGTTTGATTAACATGGATACAGGAACAGGTAATCGAAACCATCGCTTCGTTTTAAACAATCCAGCGTCTTTTGACTTACGTAACAACGGAACATCACCAGTCATTCGCAATGGTAGAATGTCACGTGTGGAAATCTTAGATTCAGACATTTCACTATGGCGCTTAGGTGCTAACCTTGAAGGCGACGCCAATGGCGGTGTGTTCACACAAGTCGACACTTTTTCAGCAGTTCGAAACCAAACGACAACCAGCTTAAATGAAGTGATCACATCAAGTGATGCATCACTACAATCAAGCTTTGGTACCACGCAACAACACCGTCGTATCATGGGTGGGACACAGTGAATGGATTGATTCACGACAGCTGATACAGCAACAGTGCAATTAAGCACAAAAAACTTCCAAGAAGCAAGCCTTTAAAAGGTGTGTTATTGGAAGTTTTTATTTTTTTGCTGCAAAAATACAGAATAAAAGCACCCTTTCCCTAAATGTCATTAACTTAAGGTTATTTTTAGCCTTAATCGACCTGTAACAGCTTGCGCACTACCGTTTGCCATTGCGATTTTTTGACATTACCGAACCTGAGCAATAGCTCAGAACCGCTAATGCCAAAAAATCACTGCGAAATGGGGTAAGTTTTAGGGCTTCGTGTTTCTTAAGTTAATGACATTGCCCTTTCCCTTGGGCGTATTGACAATTGAGTAAAAAAGTGTTAAAATTCAAAAGTAAGCAAATTTTGACATGTTTTGATTGCTTTTGAGTGAATTGAGCAGTGAAAGTTTGTGACATCATACGGATTTAGGAAGGAAGGATAAAATGATAAAAGTATCACAACGGTTCAAATCACGACATGTGATGATTCATCAAGCTCAGGAAGAGGTGAAAAAATCTGCTTGGCAAGTGACGCAAAGCTTTGCGAAAAAGTCTCTTATTGCTGGAGCAGCCGCTTTAACAGTGTTAAGTGGAACAGTTGCGTACGCGAATCATGACGTTGTTTTAACGGCATCAAGACCACCACTATTAGCTTCTCCGAGAGGAACAGCTACAGCTTGTACAAGAAATGTAAACATCAATGGCGTTCGCGCACGAGTAAGAGTGCGGAATTCCAATGGAACAACGACGGTGCGTACTGGTGAAGAGTGGAGCACTAATATAGCTGCTTCTGGGCGATACTTAACGAGAGGTCTTTGTTTTGCTTCTACACCAGAACTGGTTGGAAGCACTCGAAATGGTACTGTAAGAGCGTATGGAGAGCGTCGCGATAGCGCATCAGGCAGATGGGGCTTTCAGGTGGTAGATTCTAGAACTTGGTAGGTCAATTATGAAAAAAAGAATAGTTCTTGTTGGCTCAGGAATGACATTAATTATTTTAGCTGGCTATTTGCTTTCCATTTTTTTAACGAGTAATGATGACCTAGCTGACATTAACATCAATGTTAAGCACCTCCCTGTTGAAGCTCAAGCGTACGGACTGGTATTTACGCCAGTACCAGGGGATGCTTTTGATGTGTTTGCTAGTTTTGGTGTGTGGTTTGGAGAAGAAAGAGGAGAACCTGTTCATCCTTTTTTATTAGAAACACCGCAAGACAGACTTAATGTGAATCTGGCGAATGAAACTTTTTCAGGTGACCTTGTCTTTTTGATGAAAGTTTTTTATAATTATGAAGCCGCTTATTTTCGTGTGGGAACGTCAACTGAATACAGGAAGACATTTGTATTAACTGTTCCGAGTCGTTCCTATCTAGATATCCCCTTTTACTTAGATTCAAGTTTTGAAGTGAGTGACACAGCCAGTCATTTAACGGTAGGTCTCTTTTTAGCACCGGAGCGTCATGCGTTTCAAGATCATGGTGATTTGTTTTTCACCCCTAGATGGGATGTAGGACAAGTGCTTCATTTTGAAATCAATTATGGAAATGAAGGGCGATTTGTACTGCCGATTCCAAAAAATGAAACTGTCGATCATGTGTATCGGTTATTTGGTCCTTTCTTTGTCAATCAAGATTTTGAACCATTGACAGACGGCGTCGTACTGAATGCACCTGAGTTACTTCAAGTGTCTCCCAATGAGCAGATTGAATTGGCTTTTGTTTCTAACATGCATGGCGCGTTTACTACTTTTGATGAAGCTGGGAATCCTTTGGATGGACCAGATGTGGAAGAGATTTTAATCATTTCTATGCTGGATTGGCAACAAATTCCCATGAGTGGGGAGCCATACATGTGGGTTAATATTGGTGAGGATTCGCTGTATGGTCAACATGGTCGATTTTTTATTGAAGCACCAAGTGAACCTGGTTTTTATGAGTTCGTTGCTTTTTTAGTTCCCAATCCAACAGCGCCTTTTTCTCAGGAGACTTACTTTCCCCTTGAGACATCAGATCGCTTCACCATTCAAGTTATAGAATAAAAGTGATTTGCTTTGAGCGAATCACTTTTTTAAGAAATGAGGGATGATATGAATTTTTCAAAACGAGCGTTGTTGAGTTTAAAGCGTCAATGGGTTAAAACAATGTTGTTACTGGGTGTCATTTTTTTATTAGGGAGTTTAATGGCATTTGCGTTTACCATCAGGCAAGCGATCATTAACACGGACATGGCTTTGCGTCAGCAATTACCTGCAGTGACCACCATTCATCTTAACGAGGAATTACTTGAAGAAGAACGAGAACTGCGAGGAGAATGGGTTGAGTTTGAAGTGGTAACGCCAGCGTTGATTCGTGAAATTGGCACATTGCCTTATGTACGCATGTTTGACTACACCGCTTGGGGTCATCATTTTTTTAGTGATGTGTTCATTCGAGCCTTTGATGCTGATTTTTTAAATGAGTTGGGTCATGCCCAACCAGAAGATTGGGGCCGTTTATCGTTTCACCATGATGTCGATTTTGAGCGGTTTACATTAAAAGGGATTCATCATCATGAAGTAGTCGATATTGAAGCGGGATTAATTGAATTAGTCGCAGGTCGTGCTTTTACAGAAAACGAAGTAGATGAGGGTGCACATGTTGTTTTAGTCAGTCAAGATTTTTTAGTAGCCAATCGTCTTAGTCTAGGAAGTCAAATCGTACTTGATTATCGGATTTATGATGAATTTTCAGGGGCGGCACCTTTTGAAGTATTGCTGGCTGAACAGGCTTTTGAACTGGAAATCATCGGTGTTTTTGAGCATCAATTAGTGAATGAAGCATGGCGACAAGGAATTGATATTAACCATCATATTGAGATGATCAACCGCATCTATGTTCCCAATCGTGTTGTGGAATCTGTTTTACCGCTTTATTTAGAGACTTTTTCAGAAATGAATCCTGAACTCATTGTGCATTTAACAGAGACAGACAATATCGAAGAAATCATTCGTTATGAGCAACTTTTATTTCTCTTATATGATCCAACTGATCTTGTTGCTTTTGCCCATGCAGCTAGTCAGCGTTTACCAGCATTTTGGACAGTGTCCGACCTTTCTAATGCCTATGCAGATATCGCAAGTTCCATGGTAATCATGGGGGATTTAGCCAATGGGATTGTCATTGGTACTATTTTTGCATCATGGACCGTTTTAAGTATGTTGATTTTAGTGTTTATAAAAGATCGACAATTGGAACTAGGGATTTATTTAGCCCTTGGAGAAGGAAAGAAACGACTAACAGGACAAATCTTGATCGAACTGCTCTTGCTTGTTACTGTTGCCATCACTTGCGCTTTATTTGTCGGTCATTTAATGGCATCTGAACTTTCAACAGTTATGATCCGAACAGATTTAATGAGACAAGCTGAATTGGATGAATTTAGCAGAGTCAGTGGAGAAACGCCAGAAACCCTTGGTTTTAGATTTGAGATGACGCATGAAGAAATGCTCGCATTGTATGACACGTCTTTGAATACGTCGACAATTCTACTCTTTTATCTCGTGACGTCTATCGTCGTTTCACTTTCAACGCTGTTACCAACTGTCTACCTTTTAAAGATGAATCCAAAAGATGTTTTACTAAAAGGATCCATTGGCTAGAAGAAGCTCTCAATAGAAAAAGGTGCTCCATCTTTTAAATGAGCACCTTTTTTTATGGTGTGACTTCTAATTGAAAGCGCATCTGATCTAATTTTTTGAATCCCATCTTTTCATAGAAGCCATGGGCACGTTTGGCATCTGCAAAGCAGTTCACATTGATGGACTGATAGCCATGGGTCTTTGCATAATCACAGACGAACTGGATCAACAGCGTTGCAGCATCAGTTCCACGGGCAGCGGGTGTTGTAGCGAAGTTTGAAAATTCAATTTTGGGATCAAGCGGACTGGTAAACGTGTCGATTAAAACAAAGGTGATGGTACCAACGATTTCACCTTCTTTTTTGGCGACAACCACTTTAACAGTCGGGTGGTTTTCTTGATAGTACTTTTGGTAATGTTCAAGGGGCTGACTGTCATTAAAAACGTCGTCAAGCATGGTTTTGTAGCCTGTTAAATCTTGATGCTTTAAGTATTCTAATTCAATGTCCATGAAATCACCTCGTATAACTCAATTCATACTGGTATTATAACACGTTTATCAAGTGAAATCTACCCTAACAACTTTTAAACAAAAGAAAAATCCCACCCTATTTTTCGAGTGAGCGCTAGTTGTTGTTTGTTGTTTCAGCTTCTTTTGATACGTCCATCGCTTCTTCCTGCTTTTGGGATTCTGGCTTTGGAAGCAAATCTTTAGCAGAGATTTTCAAGCGATCACGTTCGTCAATTTCAGAGACGATCACATCAATTTGATCTCCGATTTTTAAGACGTCTTCAACTTTCCCAACACGCTCGTGACGAATTTGAGAAATGTGTAAAAGGGCATCTTCACCTTCCATCAATTCAACAAAAGCACCAAATTTTTCAATGCGTTTAACAGTTCCGGTAAATTTATCTCCGATTTTAATCTTAGGTTCAGGCTTTTCAAGTAATGCTTTAGCAGACAGGTTAACACGACCACGGTGATCGACTTCAGTTGCTTTAACTTGAATGGTGTCGCCAATTTTAAGGACATCTTCAACTTTTTTAACATGTTCATGCCGCAGTTCGGTAACATGAATCAAGCCTTCTGTCCCTTCGAAGATTTCAACGAAAGCACCAAATGACTCAATCCGTTTGACGACCCCTGTATAAGTCGCACCGATTTCAACTTCACGGGTAATCTTTTTGATGATGTCCATTGCTTTTTCAATCATCAAAATATCATCATGTAAAATAAAGATGGTGCCGTCTTGTTCAATGTCAATTTTAACACCAGTTAGATCAATGATTTCGTTAACTTGCTTTCCACCAGGCCCGATGACGTCACGAATTCTGTCTGGATTGATGGTCATCGTGTGCACTTTAGGGGCATATTTTGAAAGGTTAGTGCGAGGTGCATCAATGGTTGACTGCATGTGATTTAAAATATGTAAGCGACCGATTCGTGCTTGAGTCAATGCTTCTTCTAAAATAGCACGACTTAATCCTTCAATCTTGATGTCCATTTGTAAGGCAGTGATACCTTGTGCAGTCCCAGCTACTTTGAAATCCATGTCGCCTAAGTGATCTTCCATGCCTTGAATGTCACTTAAAATGGTATAGTCGTCCCCTTTGGCAATGAGTCCCATGGCAATACCAGCGACGGGTGCTTTAATAGGCACGCCTGCAGCCATTAAAGCCATCGTTCCTGCGCAAATGGCTGCTTGAGAAGTCGACCCATTAGATTCAAGAATTTCCGAAACAACGCGAACGGTATAAGGGAATTCTGTTTCACTTGGCATGACTTTTTCCAGGGCGCGCTCGCCTAAGGCACCGTGACCAATTTCTCGCCTTCCTGGTGCACCGTAGCGACCTGTTTCACCGACAGAAAATGGGGGGAAGTTGTAGTGGTGCATAAATCTTTTTCCGGCTTCGATTTCAAGTCCATCAAGCTTTTGATACTCATTTAAAGCACCGAGGGTTGCAACGGATAAAGCTTGGGTTTGACCACGGGTAAATAAAGCTGAACCGTGGGTACGTGGCAGCAAGTCTGTTCGTGAGGATAAAGGCCGGATGTCACCGGGTGTACGACCGTCTGGACGCACTTTGTCGACGGTAATGGCGTGACGTACTTGTTCTTTAACAATGGTATTGAGCAAAGATTTGACATCTTTAAACGTTGCTGCATCCGCTTCAAGCTCAGTATAATGCGCCAAAATTTCATCAAAAATAGCATCAATGGCATCTTGACGTGCAAGCTTTTCTTTAACTTTAGCAGCTTCTGCTAATTTTGCTTCACCCATTTGACGGACATGTGATTCAAGGTCTTCATCAATGCCTTGAATGACAACTTCAATTTTAGGAATGCCGATTTCAGCGACGATTTCTTCTTGCCAAGCGATGATTTCTTTAATGGCATCATGCCCAAACATAATCGCTGCGAGGATATCTTCCTCAGACACTTCATTGGCACCTGCTTCAACCATATTGACAGCGTTCTTTGTTCCTGCAACAGCAAGATCAATGTCTGAATGCTCCATCTCTTCAACGGTTGGATTAATGATGAACTGACCTTCAACACGACCAACAAATACGCCAGCAATGGGACCGTTAAAGGGAATATCAGAAATAGATAAGGCCAACGATGAGCCCAACATGGCACTCATTTCTGGAGAGTTGTCATGATCGACACTCATGACATAGTTGATGATTTGAACATCATGGCGGAATCCATTAGGAAATAAAGGTCGAATGGGACGGTCAATTAAACGACCTGCTAGAATGGCGTTTTCAGCTGGTCGACCTTCACGTTTAATAAAGCCTCCAGGCACTTTACCTACTGCATATAAGCGCTCTTCATAACCAATCATTAAAGGGAAAAAATCTAAATCCCGTGGCTCTTTTGACATGGTGGCATTGGATAAAACGACTGTTTCGCCATAGCTAACCAATACAGAAGCGTTGGTTTGTTTGGCAAGTTCACCAATTTCAACAGTCAAGGTACGATTTGCAACGGTTTTGGTAAATACATGTTTTTCTGACATAAACACAGCTCCTTATTTTATTTTAAAAATGTGATAACCCATATAAAAAAAGAGCCTGAAAACAGGCTCTAACCACATTAGCGACGTAAACCTAAACGCGCAATTAAAGCACCATAACGGTTGATGTCTTTTTTACTTAAATACTTTAATAAGTTACGACGTTTACCAACCATTTTTAACAACCCGCGACGTGAATGATGGTCATGCTTATGTTCTTTTAAATGTTCATTTAAACGGTTAATATCTGCTGTTAAAATTGCCACTTGTACCTCTGGAGAACCTGTATCTCCTAGGTGTGTTGCATATTCTTGAATAATTGCTTGCTTTTCATCTTTTGTAATTGCCATTTTATAGCCTCCTAAATAAATGATCGTCACCTTAAACCAAGTAAGCGGCCGGAGTAGCCAACGACTTAGAGTAAGGTCCTCATTTTTTACAACTTCTCCATTATAACACACTTGCTTTTTTGTTGCAAGTCTGGTAGAATAGAGAAGTTATCGAAAATAACATACACGAGTAGCAAAAGCGTTTGATTGCGAAGCAATGTGCAGCTACAAAAATAAACGGAGGTGAAGCGTACCGCCTTGTACGTGAGCGCAAGCTTGCCCAAGATGGACGAACACATAATGGCTAATATTAAATCACAAAAGAAAAGAATCATTACGAATGAGAAGCGTCGTCAAGCGAATGTTTCAGTCAGAACATCAATGCGTTCAGCAGTTAAAGCAGTTGAAGCAGCCATTGAAGCAAAAGATGTTGAAGCAGCAGTTAAAGCTTATAACAATGCGAACAAAAGATTAGATAAAGCAGTGTCAAAAGGGATTGTTCACAAGAACTTTGCAGCGCGTAATAAATCGCGTTTAAGTAAGAAAATTAACGCTTTGCAACAAGGTTAATTCAAAAATGGCGTGTAAGTGTTTAAAAACACTTGCACTTTTTTTATATTCAGTTTATAGTATTAACGTATACTTAAAAGTGATAATGCGTTAGCTTTTGAAAAATTTGAAGGAGTCGTGTGAATGAAAAAGTTGCAAATTAACTGGCTATTATGGATTCAAGGTTTACTATTTGTAGCAGCAGCAGTGATGGTGTTTAATGCTGTGATGAATATAGATGTGATTTTTTCTAGTATTAGCTGGTTTTTGGGGATTGTTTCGCCGATTATGATGGCAGCAGTGATCGCTTATATGTTGAGTAGGCCGTGTAAATGGGTTGAAAAGTGGATCAGGCGGGCCAAGTATCCATTGATTCAAAAAAGGGCCCGAGGATTGGCAGTGTTGTGTGTTTATTTAGTCGTCATTTGGATGATCTATGCCATTTTAAGTTTCTTGTTTCCACTTTTAATAGATAATGTCATGGATTTTATTGACTTCGCACCCAGTTTATATACGGCGATTGAAGATTTTGTGACGGACATGACTGAATGGGATGTATTAGATGATGTCGTTTATATAAGAGAAGCTGTTGACGCCTTTTTTGCAGAGTTTGATGTTCAAACAGTTGTCGGACATGTGACACAAGGATTAGGTGTGGTGACGAATGTTGCGATTTCTACTGCTTTTTGGTTGTTTGATTTAATTTTAGCTTTGATTATTTCGATTTACATGTTGTTGTATAAAGATGTGGTTTTCGCAACCATCGGTCGAATCGTTAGTTTGATGATGAAAACTGAAAATATGCAGACTTTAAGGTACTATATCAAACAAGCTGATGATTTGTTTTATAAATTTATTGGTGCCCAATTTTTAGATGCTTGTATTATGGGCGCAGGTTCTATTTTATTGTTGTGGGGCTTTGGCGTTCGGTTTGCAGTGTTCTTAGGGATCTTCTTAGGTGTTGCCAACATGATTCCAAAGTTTGGCTCTATTATCGCTTCTCTTATTGTTATCGGGTTAACATTTATAACAGGTGGGATGAACCAAGGTATTTTGATTGCGATTTTACTAACCATTTGGCAACAAATTGACGGTAATCTGATCGGACCTTTGATCATGGGTGATGCGTTGAAAATCAACCCTATCCTGGTTTTCTTCTCGCTTTTAATCGGTGCTCAATTCGGTATTTTAGGCATGTTTTTATCAATTCCAGTCATGACGTTGGTTAAGATTATCATCCTCAACATTGTTGAAGCAAAAGAAAAAATGACGCAGCATTCAGTCCAAGTTGCAAGCAAAATGGGACAAGAAAAGATGGCGATAAAAAGTAAATACCGATTTAAAATGAAAGCACAAAAGCCAGATTCCCATTAGGATCCTGGCTTTTAAAACGACTTGGTAACACATTTATTAATGGGCCCATTAATAAAAAGAATTACTCAGAAGCTGCTTCACGCATTTTTACAACTGTACGACCTTTGTATGTGCCACAGCTTGAACAAGCTTTATGACCCGCTGTTAATTCACCACAGCTTGGACATGCATGCATCCCAGGTACAGTTAATTTTAAATGTGTACGACGTTTTCTCTTACGTGTTTTTGATGTTCTTCTTTGCGGTACTGCCATTATTTTTCACCACCAGTTTCATAAAAAGATACTCTACTGTTACTTAAATTTGGAACACAGAGCCAAATAGACTTTAATTTCTATTCACAAACGTATATTCTACAACAAAATGAAAAATAAATCAAGTCTATTCTTCGAATTTTAAGTTTTGAAGGACAGAAAAGCGCGGATCAACCTTGGTTTGAGCCTCTATTTCAAGCATTTCTTCTGTCAGAATGTCAATCCCTTGACGTGCTAATTCCTCATAGGCACCGTCTTTTACGACCCTAAGTGGGATTTGAATAAAAATTTCTTGCCAAATAGCTGGCGCTAATTCGATGGTATCTTTAACAAGGTAATCTTCACACATTTCATCGTATGTTGCTTCATTCCAGGTAAACACGGGTTGAAGTGTGGCTTCGAATGGGTAGATGACATCGTCTAACGTAAGTGCGCAGCTAAGCGTCATGTCACCTTTGATCGTGAGTTCGAATGCGATGTTGCGTTCGGTTGTGTCAAGGGTTCCTTTACCTGTTACGTGTACAGTGCTCATGCTTTTAATATCAGGATGACGTTTGACTGCATCCGAGAAGTCCACTTGTTCATCTACAAAAATTTCTTTCGTGGATGTTTTTAAGAGTTTTGCGATTTGCCATTTCATTTTTATCACCTTGAAGATTATACACAGTTTTGATCCGATTGTCAATTAGTATGAGCGGATCAGGTGAGATCCATACGTTCGAGGTTTGTATTAGATATTCAATGTCGGCTTAGGTCTTAGTGTCGCATGTATCCGACGACAAATACCTAAAATGGCATAAATCACGAAAAAGATGAAAAAGACGATGAGCAAGAAAACAGGTAGGTATAAGGTGCTACCAAACTGATGGTAGATTGTTTCAAGTGGTGAGTTAGGTGAATAGGTGCTGACAAAGAAGAAATTCGTACCGAACATGTGATTAATCCCGAGCATCAACGGAACGGCAACGACTAAGGATAGGATAGGAATCCATATTTTTTTAACATGTGGGACGATTTCTTCTGTCAATAGGCGCATTAAAACGTAGTTAACAATCAATGCATGGAATAAAAATTGCTGCCAAGTGTTGAAATTGATCAGGGGTTGATGCGTCCAATCTGGAAAGATGTTGGCGACAAAAGCAGCTGGCAATGTGATGAGAAACAAGATCTCTTTGGTATAGTCGTTTTCGCGATACGCATCATAAAGTTTAATAAAGGCACCGACTGTGCATAAATGGAGGGGTAGGCGATGTACCGTATATTGCCCAGTTAACCATTCGACGATATGGCGGGAAAGGACAACGAGTAAAATAAAAATAGCCAATTTTCGTCTGTAGCCGACTTTGTTTGTACTTTGCTTGTAAGTCCAAATGGTGTAAACGGCCAGTACAAGGGTCAGAAATAACACGAAAAAGTGTTGTCTTGAAAAAGTTCCCATTGGATTTTCGAAAACGACATTTTCACCTAGCTTAAAAAAATGATTCATTGTTACAATCAAACTCCTTTCGTTTATATATTTATAGTTATATGATACACCAAATAAAATAAAATGTCAATTTATTACATGATTTTTTATTTCGAGAGATCTATATGCGTAAAAATGATTCTGTTTGATGTCACTAATTTGGAAATGTGTATCAAATAGATTGCGTTTGCTCATGCTAAATGATGAGATAAAGATAAAAATTTTTTTGCGAATTTCAAATTCAAGAACGTTTCCATGTAAAAAAGTGTTTTATTTTTGCGCTCGTTATGTTAATATTGTTTTTGGAATAAATCTCATGTGAGCTAAAGGCTTGCTGATTTCGAAAAGGAGAGTTGTTTATTATGGCATTTATTGAGAGTGTACGCGCGATTGAAGTGTTAGATTCACGTGGAAATCCAACGATTGAAGTTGAGGTGACAACTGAAGATGGGTCATTTGGTCGTGCGTTGGTACCATCTGGTGCATCTACAGGTGCTTATGAGGCTGTTGAGTTACGTGACGGAGATAAGTCTCGTTACTTAGGAAAAGGCGTTTTACAAGCTGTTGCCAATGTCAATGACGTGATTGGACCGGAAATCATTGGCTTAGATGCACGTGAGCAGGTTGCCATTGATCGATTGATGATTGAACTAGATGGGACGCCCAATAAAAGCAAGCTAGGTGCCAATGCGATTTTAGGTGTGTCGATGGCGATTGCACATGCAGCGGCTGATTATTCGGGATTGCCTTTATACCGTTACTTAGGTGGATTTAATGCAAAAGATCTACCGACGCCAATGATGAATATTATCAACGGTGGTGAACATGCAGATAACAACATTGACTTCCAAGAGTTTATGATCATGCCTGTTGGTGCGCCAACATTTAAAGAAGCGATGCGTATGGGTGCTGAAGTGTTTCATTCATTAAAGTCTGTTTTACATGGGATGGGATTAAATACTGCCGTTGGAGATGAAGGTGGATTTGCACCTAACTTACCTTCAAATGAAGCTGCCATCACGGTTATTTTAGAAGCCATTGAAAAAGCGGGCTATAAAGCTGGTGATGATGTTAAGATTGCGATGGATGTTGCTTCAACTGAATTCTATAACAAAGAAACGAAAAAGTATGTTTTAGCAGGTGAAGGCGGTAAAGAATTAACGTCGACTGAACTTGTTGATTTTTATGCTGAACTATGCGAAAAATATCCCATTATCTCGATTGAAGATGGCTTAGATGAAGACGATTGGGATGGTTGGAAATATGCAACTGAAAAATTAGGTCATCAAGTACAATTAGTTGGAGATGATTTCTTTGTGACAAATACTGAGCGTTTAGCACAAGGAATCGAAAAAGGTTTAGCAAACTCAATTTTAGTTAAAGTGAATCAAATTGGAACATTAACTGAAACATTCGAAGCCATTGAAATGGCTCAAAAAGCGGGTTATACAGCAGTTATTTCTCATCGTTCAGGTGAAACTGAAGATGCGACCATCGCCGATATTGCAGTAGCAACAAATGCAGGTCAAATCAAAACAGGATCGTTAGCTAGAACTGATAGAATTGCAAAGTATAACCAATTGTTTAGAATTGAAGCTGAATTAGAAGGCTTAGCGAATTATAACGGAATCAAGTCTTTTTATAACTTAGATGTTTAACTGTTATGAATGAGCACCTCGGAGAAAATCTCTGAGGTGTTTTTTCAAACGACATTCATTTGCATGCTGTTTTTTTGAACGAAAGCAGATTTTGATGCTGAATGTTGTGCGATGAAATTAAGTTCAAATTCGTTTGATTTTTCAACAGTTTATGGTAAAATAGGATAGTGGTACGCATCCTTGTCGCGTCGGTGTTTGAACTTTCGTCAATTGTATTTTCAGAAATAATGAGGCGTTTTAAGATGAAAAAGAAAAAAATAATCATTGGATTAAGCGGTGGTGTGGATTCCTCAGTGGCAGCACATTTGCTTGTAAAAGAAGGCTATGAAGTTGAAGGTCTTTTCATGCGTAATTGGGACAGTGCAACCAATCATGATTTCCTAGGCAATAAAACGATAGATGATGAGATTTGTCCACAAGAAATCGATTATCTTGATGCAGTGAAAGTGGCAGAACAGTTGGGGATTCAGATTCATCGGGTGGATTTTGTGCAAGAATATTGGGACCGTGTTTTCACTTATTTTTTAGATGAATATCAAGCTGGACGAACACCAAATCCAGATATTATGTGTAATAAAGAAATTAAATTCAGAGCCTTTTTAGATCATGCCTTGGCACTCGGTGCTGACATGATTGCAACAGGGCATTATGCACGGGTAGACCATCGTCATGAAGTGCGCTTGCTACGTGGTGTTGACAACAACAAAGACCAGAGTTATTTTTTATCACAGCTGAATGCTGAACAGTTGAGTCGAACTTTGTTTCCATTGGGACATTTAGAAAAATCAGAGGTTCGTGCGATTGCCGAAAAATTAGCGTTGGCAACAGCGAAGAAAAAGGATTCAACAGGTATTTGCTTCATTGGAGAACGTAACTTTGCTGACTTTTTACAAAATTATTTACCTGCGCAGTCTGGGAAAATGATGACATTAGATGGGAAAGAAGTCGGTGAACATATGGGCTTGATGTATTATACCATCGGTCAAAGAAAAGGACTTGGCATTGGTGGTGCCGGTGATGCATGGTTTGTCATCGGAAAAAACCTTGAACAGAATGTTTTAATTGTTGGACAAGGGTTTGAGCATGATTACGTTTATGCCAATGAAGCCATTGTGACAGATGTAAACTGGATTTCAAATGAGCGGTTTGAAGGGGTCTATGCCTGTGTAGCCAAATTTAGATATCGCCAAAAAGATGTCCCCGTTGAAATTGAATGGGTGGATGAGACAACGTTGAAAGTATCTTGTCTTGAATCAACACGTGCGATGACGCCCGGACAAGCTGCAGTCTTTTATGATGAAGCCATCTGCTTGGGTGGGGGATTTATAAGTGACGTGTTTCATGATGGCGTGAAGCGCATGTACTAAATGCGTGCTTTGAACATGAAAAGGCGTTGAGGTGATCAACAAATCGGATAAAAGGCTTAATCGTCGGTTGTCATGGGAGTGAGTGAGACATAATGGAACAGCTGTTTGTTGAAGGGATGTTGTTGCGAGAAGTTTTTCGTCATGCAGATAATGATTTTGCAATTTGTAGTTTACTCCTCACAGGGCACAATGCCAGTGAGGATATTTTAAATGGGGCAATGAAACCTGTTTATGAAGCAGATATCCCGAGCGGCTTTGATGGCGAAGATTGTGGATCGATCACAATTTCAGGTTATTTTCCGCCGTTAGATGAAACCCGTTCGTATCATTTTACAGGAAAATGGATCGAACATTCACGCTACGGTTGGCAATTTCAAGTCGCCAGCTTCAAAAGCAATCAAGTGGCGATTTCTTCCAAGTCGTCAGTCATCGCTTATTTAAGCAGTGATGCGTTTAAAGGCATTGGAAAAAAGACAGCCACAACCCTTGTAGAAGCACTCGGTGCTGATGCCGTGGCGTTGATTTTGCAAGACCGAACTCAGCTTGATCAAGTGGTCGGTATTTCAAAAAAGCAAAAAGAGATCATTTTCAACACATTGCAAGAAAGACAAGGAGATGAATTGATTTTAGGACCGTTGTACAGCTACGGCATCTCTCCTAAATTTGTGGTCAAAATCTTGAAAACTTATGAGAAAAAGGCATTGTCAATCATTCAAGAAAATCCCTATCAACTGATTGTGGATATTGAAGGCATCGGTTTTTTAAAAGCAGATGAGATTGCGAAATCGATTGGGATTACACGTGATGATCCGAGGCGAATTAGAGCCGCACTGATTCATGTGATGAGTCGTGTTACATCTCAAGAAGGTCATACGTATTTATTTCAAAATCAACTGGTGGAAATGGCTTTAACCTTTTTGAACAAAGAAGCTGTTGTTGAAGTTTCCATGGTTGAAAAAGAAATCAGTGAACTGATTACACATCAACAATTAACGGTAGATAACGGTCGTTTGTTTTTACCTGTCTTGATGAATGCGGAAATTCGGATTGCAAAGGTGATGCATCTTTTACAACATGGAAAAAAAGTAAAAACAGTTAACGAGAAAAAAATTGCGCAAGCACTCGCTGCGGTTAAACAGCAACTTGACATTGAATATTCGCCTTTACAAGAAGCAGCGATTTTGACCAGCTTGTCTGCTTCCATTAGTCTGATCACAGGTGGACCTGGTACAGGGAAAACAACCGTTGTGAATGGGATTTTAAAGGTTTATGACTGTCTTTATGAAAAGGCAAAGAAGCCGCCTGAAATTAAATTGGCCTCTCCGACTGGACGAGCGGCCAAACGGGTCGAAGAGACGACCGGACGAACAGCGACGACCATTCATCGCTTACTCGGGTATGATCGAGACGGTACTTTTGCGATTAGCGAAGCCGACCCCCTTGAAGCCGACTTGGTTATTATTGATGAAGTCTCAATGTTAGATACCTACTTGGCCTTTCAGCTTTTGACAAGTTTGCAAGAAGGCGTGCAAGTCATCCTTGTTGGTGATGACAATCAATTACCATCCGTTGGCCCAGGACAAGTTTTAAAAGACTTGATAGAAAGTCAAATGATCCCGTTAACCCGTTTGACAGAAATTCATCGTCAAGCTGAAGGATCATCTGTTATTACATTGGCTCATGAAGTGAATCATGGACGACTCCCTGATGATTTAAGATCAAAAAAGTCGGATCGACTGTTTGTACCAGCGAAAAATGAAGACATCTTGCGCTTGCTTAAACAAGTGACCACAGGTGCTATTTTAAAGGGATACACAGCGCGCGATGTTCAAATTTTAATTCCGATGTATCGGGGCATGCTTGGCATTGATGCCGTGAATGTCGCATTGCAAGAACTTTTTAATCCGCAGGCAGATGATAAAGTTGAAATGGTTGTCGGACAAAGGGTTTTTAGAGAAGGCGATAAAGTGTTGCAACTGGTGAATCATCCAGATGAAGGTGTGATGAATGGGGATGTCGGGGAAATTGTTCGAGTCATCGATGCAGGGAGCAAATCGGAAGTTTTAGTCGACTTTGATGAGGTGGAAGTGACCTATGGGAAAGAGGACTTGTTAGCGTTGACGCATGCTTATGCCATGAGTATTCACAAATCTCAAGGGTCGGAATATCCGGTTGTGATCATGCCCATCACCCGTGCCTATTGGATGATGCTGCAGCGAAAGTTGATTTATACAGGGATGACACGCGCATCAAAGTCGCTTATTTTGATTGGCGACTATGAGGCTTTGAAGTATGCAGCAAAAAACCCTGGTCCCATCCGTCAAACCATGCTTAAAGACCGCCTTTTAGGTGATATGTCTGTGGCAAATGAGTCTGGAGACGATCAGCTGGTTAGCGGTGAAAATCCGTATGCTGACTATTTTGTTGAGCATGGCATTCCTTTTAATGGGATTGACGAAGTGGGCATGGCTGGAAAAACACCGTATGACTTGATGTGAAATGAGGAGGAAATGAACATGAAAAAGAAAATTGTGATAACAGGTACAGCAGGCTTATTAGGTCCTTATGTGGTGGATCACTTTTTGGAATTGGGGTATGACGTATTAAGTGTCGACTTACAGACACCAAAAACGTTAAAATGTCGCCACTGGACAGTCGATCTCAACGATTTAGGACAGGTTTATGGCATGTTACAAGGTGCCTATGGTGTTGTCCATTTAGCAGCCATTCCCAGAGCGGATATTTATCCAAATGCAACGACTTTTCAAAATAACATCATGAGCTCTTACAACATTATGGAAGCTTGTGGACATTTGGGCATTCAAAAAGTCGTCATTGCCTCTAGTGAGTGTGCTTACGGGCTTTGCTTTGCTAAAGAAGACTTGGTTCCAGAATATGTCCCCGTTGATGAAAAACATCCTGCTTGGGCCGAAGATTGTTACGGCATCGCCAAAATTGCAGCAGAAGTAACAGCAGAAGGGATGCATCGACGTTTTGGTACACAAATTATTAATTTTAGATTGGGTAATATTATCACGCCAGAAATGTACAATCAAATTTTTCCGACCTTTATTAATGATACGTATATACGCATGCGTAACTTGTGGAATTATATTGATGCACGCGATATTGCGACTGCATGTCGATTGGCCATCGAAGTGGAAGGACTAGGTGCCCAAGTGATGAATATTGGTGCTGATGACACATGCCAAGCCATTAAAAGCATCGAGTTGGTTAGAGCAGAATTTCCTCTATTAACAGATATCCGGTCTGATCTTGATGGCTACCAACCCATTTACTGTAATAAAAAAGCAAAAGAAATGTTAGGATGGCAACCTGTGCACTTTTGGCGGACGTATGTAACAGCGTCACTTTAACAAATGATTGGTTGGATAGGTTATAATTAGTTAGACACAAAAGAAGAGAAAGGTGATAAAATATAAGGACAACAGGCATTTATTCTAAGTATTAAAAAGGAGATGACTATATCATGGAAATGATAAAAATTGAAATAGATGTGCCAAAAGAGATGTTGCCTTTCATTGAGATGGAAAATGCAGATATGAAGTTAAAAAGAAATGCTTTATTATTGCATTTATATATCAATAATCAAACTATTTCTCATGGAAAAGCAGCTGAACTTTTAGGTATGAACAAACTAGATTTAATCGCATTATATAGAGACTTAGGTCTGTCATATTTTGATTTCGGGATAGAACAGGTAGAGGAAGATATTCAAACAATCAGGAATCTAAGGGGTGCATTCTAAGATGATTATTGTTTCTGACACAACCCCTATTATTTCATTGATGAAAATTGAACAATTAGATTTATTGGAAAAACTATTCAAAAGAGTTAAAATACCAGTTGCAGTATACCAAGAATTGACTACTAATCAAAAATTCAAACAAGAAGCTGAATTGATCAAAAGTAAAACTTTTATTGATGTCATGGAAGTTGGAGATACCAAATCTGTTTCTATTTTACGACGAGCAACAGGACTTGATAAAGGCGAAAGTGAAGCAATTGTTCTTGCAGAAGAAATAAAAGCAAATCTTTTGTTGATGGACGAACGAAAAGGGCGTTTGGTTGCTAAACAAATGGGTAATCAAATCACTGGAACGTTAGGTGTAATTATCAATGCTTATGAAGAAAATTTAATCACAGTAGAGGTTGCATTACAATGTTTCGAGCAATTGAAAAATTCGGGAATACGCATTGGCGATTCTTTATATAGTAGCTTAGTTAAAAGAATACAGATAAAAATTTGATTTCTAATAATCAAGGTGGAGCTGAAAGGCTCTTTTTACTCGCTTACCAACCTTGTAACTGGAAATCTTAAAAAATCATCAAATAACTCCTAATTATTTTTGTACCCTTTACTGTTCATTTTTGCTACAAATATCGTCATTTTATTTAAAAATTAAATTGACATTTAGTATAGATTGACATTTAATAAAAATTAATTTATAATCATATTTCGAGCATATTTTCATTTCTATCATTTGTGACGATTTTCCAATGGCTAGCAATTGGAAAGGAGAGACAACTGAAATGTGATGGGTATGCTCAAATAACAAGTCTGGAGGTTGTTTTATCTTTATGAAAAAAAATAAATTATTAGCAAGTGCAGCGGTACTGCTACTGTCAATGGGCGCACCTGTATCTGTAAATGGAGAAATCGGTGCTCTTAATCAAGCACCACCGACGATTGTAGGACCAGATGGTGGCTGTCCATCAACTTCCAATAGAGCATGGTGGGTGTTATCAGGGAATTCGCTTACTGTACGCTCTTTTCACTGTCATTTGAGACACCGTGGAACGCTAAATGTTAATGGGAATATTCTTCAAACAGCTATCACAAATCCACGAGTCGAGTCTTCAAGATCAATGGTTTTTACAGGTAATACGATTGGATCAGCAGTATTAAGCACATATTAATGAATCAAGCAGTGTGAGGTGGGCACACTGTTTATTTCTATGTAAAGGAAGGTGAAATCCAGTGACTGTTTTAAAAAGAGCAACTTTATCTGTTATTAGAAATATGTTTCAGTCTTTATTACTCCTATTGGTCTTTTTTGCTTTGATGCTGTTTGTGCTGACTGTTTTAAGTCTTCGACAAGGCGTCCGATTAACAGAAGTAAACATGTGGCAACAAGTACCGAGAGTGGTTCACATACGTCAAGATGAAGCAGAAATGACCATTCATGAGCAACAATATGGTTACTTTCCTGACTGGCCACATATCACAACAGATCTCCTGCTAGATATTGCCGCATTACCTTACGTCGAGCATATGGAACTGTTTTTAGAGCAAGATCTATTTGCACCCAATATCCAACGCTATTTTTCATCTGATTTTGATGATGCACGAGACCTATTTTCTATCTATTATCATTTTCCATATTTTCACTTGCCCGAAGGACAACAACCATTGACCGGAGAACAATTGGGCATCGAAAGGATCCGAACACGTGGCGTTAGTTTAGAAAATTTTTTCGAACTGAATTTAGGCATTTTCGAACTGGCTCATGGACGAAGCTTTACTGAAGAAGAAATCGCATCAGGCGCTCCTGTTGTGATCATCTCAGAACAGTTTGCAAGGCTTAATGGGCTTGATATTGGCTCGACACTTAGCATTAAAGACTTTTTAACCCGTGGTGTGCATGATGGCACCATGAATTGGTTTACGGAAAAAAATGTCATCGATTCATTGGAGGTAGAATTGGAAATCATTGGCATCTTTGAGATGATGAATTTCCAAAGAACGAGTTTCAGTGTTGAAGAAGCACATTTAATGACAGCAAATACGCTGTTTATACCTTATGAATTAAGTTTATCTATTTATCATTGGTTTTGGCAAACGTGGTATGATCATGATGCTGGTATGCGCTCACAAATTCGATATTGGCAAGAGCATGTACCGTCGGAACATTTCTTTTTACTTTATGATGCGAGAGATTTAAGAAGGTTTCATCAAGCTGCTGCTCGTCATTTGCCTGCGTTTTTGACAACTGTTGATGGTTCTAGACAATTAAGAGATGTCCAGCTAGCTTTTGAAAGCATAGAAACGATGACATTTTTCTTTTTCGCTTTCCTCATTTTAGCTTCATTTGTTGTGGTCGGCTTATTGTTACTCCTTATCCTTCAAGAAAAAAAACATCAAGTTGGTATCTATCTGGCTTTAGGAGAAAAAAGAAAAAACATCTTAATGGAAAATCTCATTCAAATACTTCTCCTCGTTCACTTTTCTTTTGCATTGGTCCTCATTTTTCTTCCCATTATAACAGACGAAATCACGCAACGCATCCTCATTCCAGAGTTTATCAGCTCTCAAGAAGCGCTTGATTTAAGATATCCACCAGATATTCTTTTAGGTGGGAATTTTGCACTCATTGATAATATTATCCTCGGTTTGCCGAACACCCTCGTTCATATCGAACCCGAACGCTTGACTTTAGATGGATTTTTGAGCTTGGTTAATCTCTCTTTCGGATATGCTGATTTCATCTTATTCTATGTTGTAACGATCGGGATGACCTTAGTGGCATTGATTATTCCATTTATAACTTTTATGAAGTGGAATCCAAAAAAACTACTTATACACGCAAAAGATGGGCGACATTGAAGCTCGTCTTTTTAAAATGAAGATGAAATCTAACATAACCCCTCAAATAAAAGATATTGAATTTGAAGAGGTTTACCCTATGGGAGAGACTTGTTTAGACTTGTGCAATTATTTGTAGAAGCATTTGTTTCTGCAGCTGCAAAGGTTCTTGCCAAACGCATGTTTGGCAAAAAGGGCAAAGAAAAACCCACCTTTACGCCTAACAACGTTGAAAAAGGTGGGAAAGACTAATAAAAATTAGATGAACTACCTTAACGTTGAAAGTAGCTCGGGTGGCGTGTTAGAGCACGTCACTTTTTATTTATATGCT
>WRKJ01000107.1 GCA_009778135.1 Defluviitaleaceae bacterium | reverse complement strand
ACAGCATAGAAGCAGCTCAACGTCCAGGCATTATCAGTGCTGCAACACCGCTTCGTCGAGATTCAAATCGATCTGAAACAACAACGATTAGAAATCTGCCAAGAAATCATCATGTGACCATTTTGGGGATGAACGCAACAGGTAGTCGAACGCAAGTACGTGATGGGAACATAATAGGCTGGGTTAACAGTAACAGCATAGAAGCAGCTCAACGTCCAGGCATTATCAGTGCTGCAACACCACTTCGTCGAGATTCAAATCGATCTGCAACAACAATTGTTAGAAATCTGCCAAGAAATCATCATGTGATCATTTTGGGACATAATGCCAATGGAAGTCGCACACAAGTACGTGATGAACATCTCATAGGTTGGGTGAATAACAATAGCATAGAAGCAGCTCGAAGGCAAGGGATCGTCAGGTCTACGGCTCAGCTTCGACAGAGAAGTGATACATCTTCTCTAACAGTTCATGCGATACGAAGTAATGAATATGTGACGATCTTCGGAATCAACTTAACCGGTGATCGGACGCAAGTTCAACATGAAAATACAATTGGCTGGGTTAGCAGCCATTTAATAGCGCACGCCAAAAGAGAGCAGTTCATCATCGGGTCAGAGCGGGCAACATTTAGGAGAGGAGCAAGGGCAAGTGCTGATCTTATTCGTCGCTTACCAGAAGGAACACGCCTCATTGTTTTAGGTGTATCAACAAATGGAGAACGCACACATGTTCAAGTCGGAACAGAGAGAGGTTGGGTTCGAACTGATCGAATGGGTTTACCCGATTTAATACCTGTAAATGGCATGAATTATCGCACAATGAACGAGCAACAATTGGCTCAAGAAATTTTAAATCGCCATCATGGAACTTCTACTAGTGGACGTCGGATCACATTATTGGTAACCTTTGAAGATATGAACGTGACAAATGGGCGATCTTCTTTTGGTAATATTCGAGATGTAGCAGCAGCTAAGGGTGCTATGACCCACTGGGGTCGAAGAGATCTTAGCCCAGATTTACTTCGTGCGATGCTTCGTATGAATGATCAGTTTGGTACTTTTCAAGTGAATACCATCGCAGGAGGGATGCACTTGGGTGGATCAAATGACCCCCATGCCAGAGGATTAGCAGTAGATATTCAATCAACCAATCACATTGTAAACGGCATAAGTCAAACACCTACAGCCATTCTTAACCATTTAGAAGGCGTTTGGAATTTTCGAACGCAAAGAAACCATCGAGGATCCACTTATGTGGGTAGCTCCCATCACTTCCATTTAGAAATTTGGGGACGTAATTGATAGCAAGCGTCACTTTTGGCTACTTTACAGTAACTAAAAGTGATGCTTTTCATTTTGGGCGCACAGAAAAAATTGAAAAACTTGCAAATCTATGGTAAAATAAAATCATTCATATTACTTGGATCCCCTGTTCATAATATGAAGACTGTCGTGTGGTTCTGTTAAAGCGGAAAGCACAAGATAGATTTCAAATAATAGCGACAGAAAAGGTGTTGGTTATGAATTATAACGTATTAATCGAAGCATTCTGTGAAGCTTTTGGATTAGGAGAAGTTAAAGCATCTCGTTTATTTCCAACAGGCTTAGGAAATCGAACATATTCTGTTGAAACAACGATGGGCAAATATGTGATAAAAGCACTTAATCCCTTGAAAATCAAGTCAGAAACCGATTTAAAGAAAATAGAGCTGACAGAGCGCATTGCAGAAGTGGTCAATGAACAAGGTGTTACAAGTATTTCAGCTAAAAGAATAGATGGAAAATTTGTGAATGTGTTCCAAGAACAGTATTATATCGTTTTTGATTTTTTTGAAGGAAAAATAATGCCACTTAAAAGCATAACTGCTGAGAACTGTTTTGAAGTAGGAAGATTATTAGCTGAATTACATCAGATAAATGTTGAAAAATTATTAGATAGAGATGATAAAGCCGTTATTCAAACGCATGACTACGGACACGTAAAAGGTAACAGAATAGACTGGGATTATTATTTCAAGAGAATCTCCAAGCTTTCTCCTCATTGGAAAGAAAGTTTTGCGAATGAACGCCATCATTTGTATGAAGCATTTGACCTTTCAATGATCGGTTATCTGACATTTATACCACAAGATGTGGTTATTGCACATGGAGACATCTTTAATCATAATATATTATGGAAAAATAACATGCCGCATATTATTGATTGGGAACAAAGTGGCTTTATTGATTCAACCTATGATTGTTTATATACAGGGATAAGATGGGCGACAAATAACCATGCAACTCATGTTGAAGAGTCTGTCGATATGAAGAAATTGTATGCTTTTTTTGAAGGCTATGCAACAAAAAGAAAGATCAATGCTGATAATATCGAAATAAACTTGAGAATGGTGCTTTATAAAAGATTACTTTATTTTCGTAATGCACTTAGGCGATATCTTGAAACGAAAGATGATATTTCAAAAGAACGTGCAGAAAAACAAATTATCTACACACTCTCTATCTTCAGAGGTTATAAAACGCTTTTTGATCAATTAGAAAACATTAAAAACCATCTTATTGAATGTCAACCAGGACAAACTTATCAAAGAAGCCCTTCGTATGAATTGATGCCAAAGATGAAGGAAATCGTAGAAGATCATCAGTTTAAAATGGATGAATTAACGAAAAAGTATCGAAACCAAAAGAAAGAATTAGAGCAACTCAAGAAAGAATACCAAGATATTCAAAAAAGAGCATTTTGCTTAAGAATGATGCGAAAATTAAAGCGAATGCTGAAGAGGTAAACATGGAAAAGATAAAAATTAGTGTCGTCGTTCCTGCCTATAATGTCGCACGTTATTTACGGGAATGTTTAGATTCATTGGCTAATCAGACGATCATAAAAGAAATGGAAATTATTATGGTTAATGATGGTGCAACAGATGAAACAGGTCAAATTATGGATGCGTATGCCCATACATACGCTAATTTTCATGTGCACCATAATGAAAATGGTGGCCTTGGTTATGCCAGGAATTACGGTGCTGATCTGGCTCGAGGGGATTATCTTGCCTTTGTTGATTCGGATGACTATGTGACAAAAGATGCTTATGAAAAAATGCTTGCGATGGCAGAAAGAAACCAAACGGATATGGTGATTGGAAATGTCATGCGGTTCAACTCAACGAAAGCATATCCAAGCTCGCTTCACCAATATGTTTTCTTAGAAACGAAAGAGAAAACCCATGTCTTCGACGCTTTTGAATTACTTTATGACACGACAGCTTGGAATAAATTGATCAGAATCTCTTTTTGGCGAAAATATCAATTTGCTTTCCCAGAAAGGATGCTATATGAAGACATTCCTGTCACCATACCTGCTCATATTTTAGCTACTTCAGTTAGTGTCATGACAGAAGTGGTGTATTTTTGGCGTTCAAGAGATGGTGACGATAAATCCATTACCCAGCAAAGAACTGAAAAGGAAAATCTAATCGATAGAGTGAAAGCCATTAACTTGGTTTATGACTTTTTAGCTCAGCAGCACATTTCGACGGACATCAAAAAACATTTTGATTACAAAAATTTAACCCATGACTTTAAAATATACATCAACACATTACCCGATGGTGACATTGATTATCAGCTTGCCATGATGAAAATCATCCGTCCGGTACTTGACCGTATGGATCAAGATGTTTTTAACAGACTTTATATCATTGATAGAATGCGATATCGTTTTATACGTGAAATGAATGTAAGAAAATTAAAATGGTTGCAAAAATTTGCAAGAATTAAACACAATCTGGCGAAACGCATGAAAACATAAGCAATAGCCGCTAATCGAAGAAACAGAAAGGTGAAACACAATGAGTGAAAAGATTAAAATTAGTGTGATTGTCCCAGGATACAATGTAGATCCTTATTTAGAAGAATGTTTGGACTCCATTGCAAATCAAACATTATCAGGGTTACAAGTGATCCTGGTTGATGATGGTTCACCGGGAAGAACACCTGAAATGATGGATGCATACGCCGATAAATATGAACATTTTGAAGTCATTCATCAAGAAAATCAAGGCATCAGTATGGCGAGAAACACTGGCGTGCGCTATGCAAAAGGCACATACATTGCATTTGTAGACAGTGATGATGTGTTACCTCATGATGCTTATGAGAAAATGTATGGTCAGATTTCAAAAACAAAATCTGATATCGTTGTCGGTTCCGTCACTAGATTCAACTCTTCACACAGAGGAAAATCACCTTTACATAAAAAAGCCATTCATGACACCATTGAACGAACGCATATCACCAAAAATCCAGAGTTGTTATATGATACAACGGTGTGGAATAAACTGTTTCGAAGATCTTTATGGGAAGAATGCAACATGTTATTTCCTACTGGGATGATTTATGAAGACATCCCTGTCACTTTGAAAATGCACTATTATGCAAATTCTGTCGACATTTTAGACGAAACCGTCTATTATTGGCGAATAAGAGAAGGAAATGATAAATCTTTCACGCAATCCAGAACAGAATATCGTTATTTTGAAGACAGGGTTAAATCGCAAAAAATGGTTGATGAATTTTTTGAAGCACATGACTTTGATGAACACATGTATATTGCGAAAGATTTCAAACGTTTATCGCTTGATTATTTACTTTTTATAGATGAATTAATTCATTGTGATGAAACATACAGAGAGAAATTCCAATCAGAAATAAAAAAAGAAATAAAAAAGATACACCCAAAGGCTTTTGAAAAGTTAGCTTTAATTGATCAAATGAAATATCAGTTCATTTTAAATGATCAACTTGCATTACTGTTTCAATTAGATTCAAAAGTGTTGAACCAAACAAAACCTTATTTAAAAGATGGCCGATATGTGGTGGATTATCCCAATCGAGACATCTTCTCAAAAGATTTTTTTGATGTGACAGATCATTTGACGATCCAATCTCGTATTGGTGCGGTCGAAATAGTGGATTCGCAAGTGAAGATTTTGGGTCATGCCTATATTCATAAAATGGACGCAAGAAGGGCTTCAGATGTTTCATTAAATGCTGAGTTAGTCAATGTTTTAACAGGGGCTAAGCTATCGGTTCAAACTGTTGTGAAAAAAAACAAGGAAGTGACGAGAAGATGGGGCATGAGAAAGCCTCATGCGTTACTCCCGACAGCACGGATATTTAACTATCACTTTTCAGGCTTTGAAATCACGTTTGATTTACAAAAGGCATTGACCCTTCTTGGAGACGGAACGTGGAAAATAAAACTTGATTTAACGGTCCAAGGTTTACAAAAAACAAGTTACTTAGCAAATCCAATGAAAAACTCTAAAAAAGGGTTGGGACAAATTTTAAAAGGCTATGAAGTGATTCCGGGTTATAACAACATTTGGGAATTGGTTTTTCGTGTGGGCGCCATTCAACACTTTATTCAAGAAATCAAGCAAGAACAAGATGACGTGATGATGAAAGGTTGGACCAAAGAAAAGTTTGTGGAAGGTGCTTTGTCGTTAGCTTTAACCTCTGGCAAAGAAAGGACGCTGTATCCGCTCATACCGATCAATGATGCTGGGGTGTCATCCATCGATGAAATCGGAGACGTTTATGCTTTTCAAGTCACGATTCCGGCTTTAGATTACTTCAGATTAAATGGTTCGACGCGTTGGGAACTCACCTGTTTTGCGTCTGGACTGAAAACAAAATGTTTAACGCTTCCTGATTTCCATCGCCATGCTTTTGTTTTTGGAGATAAAGAACTCATCTTAAAAGTCAATAATTCGTGTCAACTGACTTTTTCTTTTTATCCGTATGTGCACCCGAGGATCGAAAGCATCGCATGGAAACAAGCAGATGTTTTATCCTTAAAGATCATTCAAGATGAGCAGGCTGGTCATGTGAAACATCAAACGTTGGTATTGGTGTCAAGAGAAAGTGGAGATGAAAGAAAGATTGATTTACGACCCATTGCACAGGGTCAACATACGACGTATGAAACAGAAATAAGCTTTCTCAATGAAATGAAAGAAATGTCGTTTGCATTAGGTGTCTGGGATTTTTATTTAGAAAGCTGTGACAGTGAAAATAAAAGCACAAGGAAGCCGCTTCTTTTTGATAAAGAAGTCGTCAATCAAATAAGTTATCGCATTAATGGTAACATCAGGACAATGCCTTATCAAAATCTGAATCATGGGTTATCAATGAGAAATACGCTATGGTGGAACAGGTTTGAAAATAGCACGAGAAAAAAGAAAATCATCCAAAAAGTGTTCTATCCGTTGATGCGTCTGTTGCCATTAAAGAAAAATACGATTATTTTTGAAAGTTATTGGGGACGTTCATATAGCTGTAACCCGCGTGCGATTTATGAATATATTCAAAAGCATCAACCGAGTTATCAATGCATTTGGTTTTTAGACAATGAAAATATCCCGATCAATGGAAGCGGAAAAAAAGTTCGAAAAGAAAGTTGGCGTTACTGGTATTATTTGGCACGTGGACACTACTTTGTTGAAAATGCCAATTTTCCAGATCGTTATGTGAAACGCCCGAAGCAAATTGAAGTTCAAACGCTACATGGTACTTTTTTGAAAAAAATGGGACTTGATGACTTTGGAACATTTGATACAGAAGAAAAAAAAGCAGGCTTACTTCAAAGGGCATCCAGATGGGATTATTTGATTTCACCGAGTGCGTATATGACGACGATTTCAAAAAGGGTGTTTTGTTATAACAAAGACATGTTAGAAACAGGATTTCCGCGCAATGATGTCTTGTATCAAAACAATCATCCCAAAAGCATTGAAGCACTTAAAGCGCAACTCAACTTACCGAAAGACAAGAAAATTTTACTTTATGCACCGACTTATCGCGCGCGCAGTGGGTTTGATGTGACATTAGATTTAGATCAATTGGCTAACGAACTTTCAGAAGAGTATGTTGTTTTAATGCGGCTTCATTATTTTGTGGCAAAATCTTTAGACATTTCAAAATATGGTACTTTTATTAGAAATATGTCGAGTTACCCTGATATTCAAGAATTATACTTGGTTTCCGACGTTTTGATGACAGATTATTCTTCTGTGATGTTTGATTATGTACATTTGAAACGCCCGATGATCTTTTTTGCTTATGACTTGGCGCTCTATCGGGATATTTTAAGAGGCATGTATCTTGATTATGAAAAAGAAATTCCAGGACCAATTGCGAAAACGACAGAAGAAGTTGTGGCGTTACTGTTAGCTTTAGATGAGGTTCAAACGACTTACCAGGAAAAAATTGAATCATTTTACGACGTTTATGGGATGTATGGTCGGGGTGATTCAGCTGAACAAGTCTACAAGCGGGTTTTTGATCAACGTCAGGATTAAAGCGCAGTAAGTTGGTAAACCGTTGAAAAATTGGGCATAATGAGTTAGAGTTTATGTTCAGTTTATCTAAACCGTTTAAACTATCCAATGAACATGTGATCAAAGTGAGGTGTAATTTTTTGACGGAAGAAATTAAAATTGCTGCTTCTTATGTCACGAAGAAGTATGAAATGAAGAAAAAAAAGTCGAGTACACCTGAACAAGAACAAAGAGGTTTTTGGGCTTTAAGGGGCATTACATTCCAAGTGTATGCCGGTGAAGCAATTGGATTGATTGGAACCAATGGATCAGGGAAATCGACCTTGTCTAATATTATTGCCGGGGCTTCTAAGCCGACAACGGGAGAAATCGTTATAAACGGAAAAACGTCGATTATTTCCATTAACACAGGCTTAAAATCAGAATTAACAGGCCGTGAAAATGTCAAATTGAAATGTTTACTTTCTGGTATGACCCATAAAGAAATTGATGCGGTTATTGATGATATTATTGAATTTGCAGAGCTAGATGATTTCATTGATCAACCACTTAAAAATTATTCCAGTGGCATGAAGTCAAGATTGGGCTTTGCCATTTCTGTTCATAATGATCCCGATATTATGATCATTGATGAAGCCTTATCAGTTGGTGATGATACTTTTTACCAGCGTTGTGTTGATAAAATGATGGAGTTTAAAGCGAGTGGAAAAACGATTTTCTTTGTGAGTCACTCTAAAACGCAAATCAGAAGATTATGTGATAAAGTGATGTGGATACATGAAGGTGAGTTGAAGCAGTTTGGTCCAACAGAAGAAGTCATTGAAGCTTATCGCGCCTACATTAAATGGTATAAAAAAATGCCAAAAATTGAACGACGTGACTATAAAAAAGCATTAAAAGCAGAACGTCGGAATTTTGACTTCGAAGGTTATTATGAAGCAGTTGTTGCCGAACAGCCAGGCATTGATCAAGAAGCACTCCATCAAATGTTTTATCCCATTCGAGTAACAACTAAAATGAGAATGGGATCTAAACTTATGATTATTGTAGTCGTCGTTTTACTTTGTGTCATTGGGTTGTTTTATATGACACAATTAGCACAACCTTAATTGAACATGAGACATTGAAAGAAAGGAAGCCAGTTGTGTGTTGAAAATAAAAAGAATTTTAACGGAAATCATCACTAATCTTCATTTGATTTGGGCTGTTGCACGATATAATAATAAAGCTGCTTTTCAAGGACATCATTTTGGTATGATTTGGGAAGTTTTAGATCCTTTGATTCAAATTGGCATTAATTTTTTTATTTTTGGTGCGATGAGAGATATGAACCCTGTTCGAGTAGGCTTAGGAGCGCATTATGTGCGGGTCTCTTTTTTACCATGGATGGTCGTGGGGATGTCTGCATGGATGTTTATGAATCGCGTCACCATTAACGGAAGCGAAAGTGTTCAAAAAAAGATCAAGCTCGTCTCGAAGATGCAATTTCCCATTAGCATTTTACCTGCGATGACCCTTGCATCAAGAATAACGTCTTATACAGTCACGACGCTCGCAGCGATTGTCATTCTCGCTTTTTATGGATTTACGCCTCATTTGTTTTGGATTCAAGCGATTTATTATATGTTTGCGATGTTCGCATTCACTTACTTCTTTGCATTACTTAATTCAACTTTGACGATTTTATTTCGTGATTATATGCAGATTTTGCGGCCGATCATGCGTTTTATGATGTTGTTTTCAGGTGTGATTTGGCGTTTAAATGAGATGACAAGGATTCCGAATTGGTTTGTTCAACTGATGGATTTAAATCCATTCACTTATATTATTACTGGATTTCGATACACATTTTTTGGTCAAGCCTTCTTTTGGCAACATTGGGAAACCACCGTCTTTTTCTGGCTATTGGTTTTCTTAATTGCGATGATTGCATCTCATTTACATTTGAAATTAAGATCCAAGTTTATTGATTTAGCTTAAATGCCTTGTCTATGAGTCACAGATCAGAGGTGAAAACAGTGAAAAAAGTAAGTATTTCCATCCCAGCCTATAATGAAGAAGAAAATATTTTGGCTTTTTATGAACAAATGCTGGCATACATTGATCAAGAGTTACCCAATTACGCATTTGAGTTTATTTTTGTAGATGATGGCAGTCAAGACAAAACAATGACACTGGTTCGCGAACTAGAAGATCAAGACGCACGGGTGATCGGCATCCAATTATCGCGTAATTATGGAAAAGAAGTTGCCATGGCAGCTGGCTTTGACCATGCGACTGGAGATGCTGTTATTACGATGGATGCAGATTTACAACATCCTTTTTCTTCTTTGAAAGAAATGATGATGTTATGGGAATTGGGTTATCAAGATGTTTATGGGAAACGAACAACGCGTCATGGCGAGTCGAAGCTAAAAATTGCATTTTCAAATGCTTATTATAGCTTATTAAACAGAATGACGAAGGAACAGATTTTATCCAATGTAGGTGACTTTAGACTTTTAGATCGACAAGTTGTCGATGCGTTGAAAGAAGTGAGAGAAAGCACCCGTTATACAAAAGGCTTGTATGAGTGGGTCGGCTTTCGTAAAATTGAATTTCAATTTGAAGCTGCAGAGCGATTTGCTGGTAAAACAAAATGGGACTTTGCGGGATTGGCGAAACTCGCTATCGAAGGGATTACCTCTTATACCACGCGCCCGCTTAAATTATCCACGATTTTTGGATTTCTGGTTTCATTAAGTGCCCTGATGTATATGATTTTTGTTGGGATAGATACGATGATCAATGGGATTCCTGGAACGGGGATACCCACACTCACTATTTTGGTTTTGTTTTTAGGTGGTGTGCAATTAATTTCTTTAGGTATTATCGGTGAGTATTTAGGTAGAATTTTTATAGAATCTAAAAAAAGACCCCTTTATTTTGTTAATAAGAAGGAAACAGCGTTAAAAGAGGAGCATTTAGCAGATGGAGATCAAACAAATGACACTGTTTTATAAATACCGTGAACAGCTTGCTTATCTTTTTTTTGGCGGGGTAACGACTGGCGTCAATTGGAGTGTTTTCACTTTACTTGTCCATTTTGGGATCCCCTTTGAAGTGAGTAATGTTATTTCGTGGCTGACTGCTGTTATGGTTTCTTTTTGTACCAGCAAATTTTTGGTCTTTAAAAGTACGACCAAAGGCGTTAGCGGTGTTTTAAAAGAAGCGATGACGTTTATGGGTGGACGTTTTTTAACAGGTGTCCTTGAATTAGGACTTGTCCCATTTCTTGTACACATTGGATTAGACGGTTTCGTATTTGGGACAACAGGACTTGATGCTAAAATTTTAGTGAGTGTCGCTGTTGTGATCGGTAACTATTTGATGAGTAAGTTTTTGATTTTTAAGTCTTAGTCATCGTGACTTTTCCAATAAAGTTTGTTGCGATCAAAAAAGAAATATGATAAAATTAAAACTCATGGTGCGATTTCGATACGAGTCGTGAAATAAGGAAGTTGGAGTGTTAAAAATGAAGCGTGTCATTACGTATGGAACATTTGATTTATTACATTATGGACATATTAATTTATTAAAAAGAGCAAAAGCACAAGGTGACTATTTGGTGGTTGTTTTGTCGACAGATGAATTTAATTGGGAAAGCAAGCAAAAGAAAAGCTATTTTGATTATGAGAAACGCAAACAATTATTAGAAGCCATTCGCTATGTTGATTTAGTTGTTCCAGAGCATAATTGGGAACAAAAAGTATCAGATGTTAAGCTGTATCAAATTGATGTGTTTGTAATGGGAGATGATTGGACAGGGAAATTTGATTTCATTGCTGAAGAGACAGAAGCAGAAGTGGTGTATCTTTCAAGAACACCTGAAGTTTCGACGTCTCAAATTAAAGATGATTTATCAATGAACGGTTAATTTGATGCAAAAATAGGTCGGTTGGTTTTTCTATTTCAAAAGGGAGTCGATTGAAATTAATAAGCGATGGAATGCAATTAAAATATTTTTATATCAACAACCTTTATATGCTTTTTATTATGAAAAATTAAAGATTAAACACAATGTTGTCCTTTTAGAGTCGACCCATGGGAAGTCTCTAGGGGGACATTTGTTCTATGTGTTACAAATTCTTGACCGTGATTACCCTCATTTAGAAATTTATGTTGCTGCTCGACATGTTAAACAAACAAAAGCCTTTTTAAACAGATATCAATTGAAGCGTGTTCACTTAGTTAAACATCTGTCAAGAAAATATTTATCTGTGTTAGCGAGTGCAGCTTATTTACTGAATGATACGAGTTTTTATCACTTTTTTATTAAAAAGCCCGGTCAACAGTATGTGAATTTTTGGCATGGAACGCCTTTGAAGACATTGGGACAAGACATGGAAAATTTAACCGATGCTGCCAATGTGCAGCGTAATTTTTACATGGTCGATCAGTTGATTGTTAATAACGCTTTTCTTGCAAAGGTACTTGCTGATTCCCATGGGTTAAATGGAATTTACCAAGGCAAGCTGGTCATTGGGCCTTCACCAAGAAATGCTATTTTATTGGATTTAGAGAAAAGGGCTGAAGTTCGAGCACAACTGGGACTTTGTTCGAAAAAAGTCTGCTTTTATTTACCTACTTGGCGCGGAAATGTCAATTGTATTCACAATGAAACTGATAAAATCATGGCTGACTTGCATTATTTATCACAACATTTTTCTGAAGAGATGATCTTATACGTCAAGTTACATCCTTTTTCTCAAGAAATTGAACTCGAAGCATTTGATCAAGTGCTGATCATGCCTGCCGACTATGAATTGTATGAATTTTTAACGGCTGTTGATGTGCTTATTACAGATTATTCATCCATTATGTATGATTTTTTACTGACAAATCGCAAGATTATTTTGTATACGTATGATCAAGAAAATTACTTTAAAACGAGGGGCGTTTATGACGATATCAGTCGTTATCCGTTTGTAAAAGTTGAACATGTTCATGAGTTGTTAATGGCCTTACAAGATCACGAAACTGCCTTTGATTATAAAACGATGATCGATGCGTTTTGTCCCATTGATGTGGTAAATGGTGCGCAACTGATTTGTGATTACATTTTTAAAAACGAGCGACATGCATTGATTCAAGAATCAACCCTTTCAAGTGAAAAAGAAACAGTTTTTATATTAGGGGGCGGTTTTTGGGACAATGGTGTGACCACAGCTTTACTGAATACTTTTGATAACATCTCGTTAACCGATCGTCATTATGTGGTGTTACTTGGTCAAAAACAGTTAGAAAAAAAGTATGAATTCAGGATTAGAAATTTGTCTAACGACATCATTTTTTATCCGTTTCCTGAGCAATTAACAGCAGGGGTCATTGATCGGTTTTTATATATGGCTTATTTGAAATTTGAATGTTTTAACGGACACTTTATTCGTCGCCGCATAGGCGCAATGGTGAGCCGTGATTATCATCGGATTTTTGGAAATTTGAAAGTGGATCACGTGATTCATTTTACCGGTTTTGGCAATCGTTACGGTACATTGATCCAATACATGCCTGATCATGTTCATACAGTGATGTATGTCCATACAGATATGATGGCTGAATATGAAGCGAAGAAAAACTTTAGCAAGAAGATTATTTTTTCTGCTTATCGGCAAGTCAATAAAGTTGCCGTGGTCCATGAAAACTTAAAATTAGGGCTTCTCCAAAACTTTCCTTGGCTTCAAAATCAATTATATGTGATGACTAATTTTTTAGGAGAAGCACGCGTTCGTGAATGGGCAAAAGTCGATTGGTTAGCCACATTAACCGATGTTGAAATGGAACATGGGGACAAAGACAACTTAATTGCAGCGTTAGCAGATGAACAGGTGACTGTTTTTATGACGATTGGACGTTTTGATTACCAAAAAGGACATGATCGTTTAATCAAAGCTTTTACAACCCTTTATGAAACAAATCAACAGATCAGGTTGGTCATGGTCGCACCGCATGGGCCGTTACGCCAACAAACCCTTGATCTGATCAAAAACAGTGCAGCGCATTCAAGTATTTATGTGCTTGGACGAATGGCTAATCCGTATGCACTTCTTGCCAAATGTGACTGCTTTGTGCTGTCTTCTCACTATGAAGGACTTGGATTAGTCGTTTACGAAGCGCTGGCAGTAGGGACGGTTGTGGTGACCGTTGCGTTAAAAGAAGTCATTGGGCATTTACAAAATAATGAAGCGATCATTGTCCCGAATTCTATTCAAGGTATTCAAGAAGGAATGGCGATCTATTTATCAGGCTATCAAGTGAATGCATTTGACTTTTCAATGCCGAAAGAACAGTCAAAATCAGAATTCGAACGACTCCTTGATCAAAATGTGGCGAAAGGAAAAATAGGTGATGTTAAATGAAAGCCGGTCAAGTCTTATTTTGTGCCAGTGCAGGCGGGCACTATACCGAATTGTTACAATTAACGCCACTCATCGAAAAATATCAAGGCGTTGTGGTGACAGAAAAAACCAAACTGTCCCTTGAAACAGCACTTCCTACACAATATGTGCCGTACAGCTCAAGAAGTGAAGGTGTCACTTATTTGTTTAAATTCCTGTCTGTCTGCTGGCTGTCATTTTGTTACTTCCTCCAGTATCGACCAAAAGTCATTATTTCAACAGGGGTTCATTCAACCCTCCCACTGTGTTTATTAGGCTGGTTGTTTAGAAGAAAAGTGATCTATATTGAAACTGTCGCAGCTGTTACGCAACCGACATTAACAGGAAAAGTCATGTACAAAGTTGCATCTGAATTTTATGTTCAGTGGGAAGAATTATTAGTGACTTATCCCAATGGCATTTATGGGGGTGTCCTCTTTTGATTTTCGTGTTATGTGGGACGCAAAAACAAGATTTCTCTCGGATGATAAGAGAAGTTGAAAAACTAGCTGATGATCACGAAATTGTTGTTCAAGCAGGGCATACTGCGTATACAAGTGATAAAATGAAAATCGTTGATTTTATGGCTGGAGATGAATTAAAAACCTGCTTTAACAGAGCCGACTATGTGATGACGCATGGCGGAGCAGGATCCATGTTTGAAAGCATTAAAGCGGGGAAGAAGAGCCTTGTGTTTCCCCGATTAAAAAAATATGGTGAACATGTCGATGACCATCAATTACAATTGGCTGGCAAGCTTCAAGCATTAGGCCATTTAATGGTTTTTAATGACGGTGATGAGATTTGTCAAGTGTTTCACGATTTGCAGCATTTTAAAATGAAACCTTATGGACTGAGTGGAACGATTTCTGAATCAATTGATGCGAGATTACAAGTGATATTCAGTGATTAATGTTTGCTGCATGAGGAGAAGAATAGGGGTCATGTATTGAGGTTGACAAATTTCACGAACATCAGCAGAAAAAATATGCTATACTATAAGTGGGTGTGGATGAAAGACGAGGAGTGAGAAAGATGTTCAAGAAAGCAACGAAAGGTTTATTGATCGTTACATTGTTTTTTCAACTTTTATTACCTGGCCATGTTGATGCTTATGAAGCAGACGAGATGTTGGAAGTTGAAGATCCAATGGATTTAGAAAAAGAGGAAAACATCAGAAATGAAATAGGAGATGAAGAACAAACTGGATTAACTGTTGAGGTTGATGAAAGTGACACAGACGCTCAACAGCTTCAGATTGGTGACATTTTTCCAGACGCTTTATTGGCAAGATTTATTGCAGAAGCACTTAATCTTAGCGTAGATTCTTATATTTCATTAACAGATTTGGAGACGATTACATTCTTGCATGCGGAAAGTTGGCTAGATGAGTCTATTGCGTCAATTCAAGGAATAGAGCACTTGTCTAACATAGAAGTTTTAGAATTAGGTCATAATCAAATCACTGATCTTTCACCTCTAGCAGGTTTAACACATTTACAGCATTTACAATTATTTGATAACCTGATTACTCATCTTGAACCTTTGAGCGGTTTAACAAATTTGACCACATTGAACCTAAGAGACAATCAAATTACGGATCTTTCTCCTTTATCTCAGTTGACTAACTTGACTTATCTTGATTTAAGCGAAAATCAAATTACTGATTCACAGGTATTAGGCGCTTTAAATATTCAGGCGATCAACCTTCGATATCAAATGATTCACCTGCCAACTGTCACGCTTGGAGAGGCGACATCCATCAGGTTTTTCTTGCCTGATGGAAGCCAAGTTGAAGCATTTCAATCCCCAAACGTTTCTTTTACCTATTCAGATGGGATGTTGACTTGGCATCAAATAGGGAGTCATGCTGCGTTTTTTAATCGCTCAGATCCATTTCCATTTTCTGCAACGATCTTTCAAAATGTCGTTGGTAACGAAGATGAAGAACAAAATAGACCTACGCTTTCAAGCGATTCAGAAGATACAGAAGTAACAACCCCAACCGAACCATCGACGGCGTTAACAAGCGCTCCTTTACCGCAAATGGGAACTG
The DNA here is from genome assembly GCA_009778135.1 of Defluviitaleaceae bacterium. GTDB lineage: Bacteria > Bacillota_I > Bacilli_A > MOL361 > Turicibacteraceae > WRKJ01. The sequence continues at coordinate 40,421 of WRKJ01000107.1, read as the reverse complement.
TTTTGATTAACACGTTGTTAATTGGACTTGGTGTTTTAAGCCTCGGAGGTGTGTTGGTTTATTTGAAAACAAAAAGTCATCGATCGAAAACAGCAATGAAAAACGACCTTGGGGATGAAAGCGCCTATTAAAGGTCGTTTTTCATGATCTCAATAAGTGATTGACCAACTTTTCACTGGCATCTCCTTGACAATAAGCTGTCCATTTTTGAGCATAAGCGGCCAGTTGTTCTGGGTCACTTTTGCCATGTAAAACAGCAGTGATTAATTCGTCTGTATTTTTGACAAGGGGGCCTGGGATAGATGATTCATAATCTTCCCACAATCCATTATCGTGTTGATACTGTTCTAAATCATCAGCATAAAAAATCATCCGACGTTTTAAAAGTGAAAATTCCATCGGGATCGATGTGTAATCTGTGATGAGGATATCTGTGAGGGTTAGTAAGTCGTTGATACTGTGATAATCGCTATAATCAAAAACAAAATCTGGATAGAGATCGGCTAAGTTTGCTGTTGTTTTGATATTGGGGTGAAGTTTGATGAGGAAGTTGTATTCAGTTTGAAGGGTTGTGTATAATTTTTGTATATCTAATGGGATATGATGCTGACCAGCTGCATATCGTCTAAAAGTAGGGGCATAAAGGATGACTTTCTTTTCTTTAAGTAAAGGATTTTTCTCGTATAAAACATGTTTGACTTGCTTTTGTTTTTTGATGTCAAAAAAGAAATCTGTTCGCGGCACGCCGATTTTTAAAAAGACAGGGTCTTTGACGAGAAATGCTTGTTTAAAAATATCTCTCATGAAAGGAGAGCCAATGACGATATGGTCAAAACGGTTGTAAACTTTTTTGAATCTTTTATGTGCAGCGGGTGTCCGGTGTCCATTGCTTGGATCCATGGCACCAAACTGTTTAATAGCACCAACAGCATGCCAAACTTGGATACAGCTGACTTCTTTTTTGAAGGTCGTGACAGCTAAACAGCCGTAATAATTATCGGCGATGATATATTTTGAAGTGGCGAGGTGGTAAAGGCCGATGATCGTATGGCGTACGTTTAGCGTTTCGATTAAATAAGTCGGTTGCTTCGTTTTTTTAAAGGCATTGAAACAGCGCTTGTGACATAAGAAAATAACAGAATGCTTGCTTTTTTGTTGTTTCAATGCGTCGTAAATGTAGCAGGTATTGTCAGGAAACGAAACGAGAAAGGTTATTTTGTTTGTTAACGGAAGCAGTTTAAATCCTGTAAATAAAATTTTCATGCTAAAGAGGTAAATAAAAACGATCCATTCTCTCATTGTGAAGCAGCTCCTTGTCTAACACTGATCATTATCTGCTTTATTATACCGTTTAATTTGTTTGATTTCAATGAATACACTATTCAAAAAGGCACAAAACTGGTATAATACTTGTGGTTTTAAAAAATTAAACAAGCTTTGGAGGTTTAAAAATGAGTGAATTTAGTAAAGCAACAAATCCAATTGTCACGATTGAAATGGAAACAGGTGGTGTGATGACGCTTGAGTTGTATCCAGAAGTGGCACCAGAATCAGTTCATAATTTTCTGTCATTAATAAAAGCGGGTTTTTACGATGGCTTGATTTTTCACCGCGTCATTCGTGGTTTTATGATTCAAGGTGGCGACCCTCAAGGGACAGGTATGGGTGGACCTGGTTACAGCATTAAAGGCGAGTTTTCATCAAATGGTGTAAAAAACGAGTTGATCCATCGTCGTGGTGTGATTTCATTTGCGCGCTCAATGATGCCTAACTCTGCAGGGAGTCAGTTTTTTATCATGCATCAAGATTCACCACATTTAGATGGTCAATATGCTGCATTTGGTCAAATCATAACAGGCATCGAAGTGGTGGATATGATTGCTGAATCAGCATGCAATCACAATGATAAGCCAGTTGTTGATCAAAAAATCAAAACGATGACAGTTGATACGAAAGGTGTGGATTATCCAGCGCCGACGCAATTATAACTGTTAAATGAGGTGGCGTCAATCGATGAAATTTTTCAACTTTAAACATGATGTGAAAATTAAAAATGCTTTTGTTTTATTAGTGGGAAGCCTCCTTTTTACAGTTGCCATCAATATGTTTGTTGGTCCAGGTGGTCTTTATGTTGGTGGATTGACAGGTGTTCTACAAATTGTCATCATGATTGTTGACGATCTTTTTAACATCACATTGAGTTTAGGGTTACTGGTTCTTCTTTGTAACTTACCCATTTTGTGGCTTGCATGGAAATCAGTTGGTAAAAGGTTTGCCATTTTGACTATTATTTCTGTCGTTACGCAATCTTTGCTATTTGAAATCATTCCCATTTATCACCTGATAGATGATGTGATGATCAATGCTATTTTTGGTGGTGTATTAGTGGGCATTGGCAGTGGGATGATTTTGAAAATTGGTGCTTCAGCTGGCGGTATGGATGTGGTCTCTCAAGTGATGTCTTATAAATTTAATGGGTCAGTGGGAAAATACTCATTTATCATTAATGCATTTGTCATTGGCGTCGCTGGCTATTACCAAAGTTGGGAAGTTGCCATGTACACCATTATTTCTATTTATATTTCATCATTGATTGTTGATAAAATTCATACGATTCATCAGAATTTAACCTTATACATTGTGACACAAAAAGAAGATGATGTTAAAAATGCCATTTGGTCAGAACTTTACCGGGGGATCACAGTTTTAGAAGCAGCTGGTGCTTATACGAACGAGCGTCGCAATGTATTAATGATGGTTTTATCCAGCTATGAATTATATGAAGCATTGGCCATTATCAAAGCGTGTGATACCGAGGCTTTTATCAACGTGGTCAGAAGCGAAGCAGTCATCGGACATTTTGTAAAGAAAAAGTTGTACTGAGCGATCGTTTGGTCGCTTTTTTCTAGGTTTCAATTTCACAGTTGACCATGTATAATAACGGGTCAGCTTTTCATAAGATGATAGAGCAGTTAAGTAGCAAATGAAACGGATGAAATGGATGTGGGACAAGTGAGAGTACCGAAGCATGTAGGGGTGATTCCAGATGGCAATCGAAGGTATGCCTGTGGACAAGGGTTAGAAAAAAATGAAGGCTATGCATATGGGTTAAATCCAGGTGTCTGTGTTGTTAACATGGCCAAAGCATATGGGATTGAAGAAATAACTTTTTATGGCTTTACGACTGATAATTGTCGCAGACCTGTTTCACAAGTGGCATCGTTTCAAGTAGCTTGTGTCCAAGCAGTGGCATTGATCCTTGCAGAAGGAGATGTGGAAGTGTTGGTCGTCGGTGATGCAGCATCTAAGTTTTTTCCCGATGAATTACGCATCTATTTACAACCAGTCGCAGTGGGAAATCCAAAAGTAAGGGTGAATTTTCTTGTTAATTATGGTTGGAAATGGGATTTAAAAGGGATTGATGGTGGTCATGTAACGAAAGATTTAAAATCGAAAGACATTTCACGAATGGATATGATTATCCGTTGGGGTGGGATGCGAAGATTATCAGGTTTTTTACCTGTCCAATCGGTCTATTCCGACTTCTATGTCGTTGATGCCCTGTGGCCTGACTATGAAGATCAACATTTCATTGACGCCATTCAGTGGTATCAAAAACAAGACGTCACATTAGGTGGTTAGGTTAAAACGATAGAGGTTGAAGGATCATTTTTGATTCGTAGACAGGTAATTCAATGGTAAAGCACACACCGTTTTCTAAATTAAAAACAGTCACCTTACCGCCTAAGGCAATCATGATTTCTTTTGTAATGGCGAGTCCCAGTCCGGTGTGTCCGCCTTTTCCTTTATAAAAACGGTCAAAAATGTAAGGCAGGTCTTTTTCATCAATTTGTTCACCATCGTTTGTAATGTTGATACGAATGACTTCTTGTTTGAGATTTGCAAAAATATTTCGATTCAGGTATTTCTCGACTGAGAGTGTGATGTCTGTTTGGGCATAGCGCAATGCATTTGATAAAATATTCAAGACGGCACGATCAAGCAGTGCGTTGTCAATGTTGATTTGTAAGTCTTGATCTAGCGGTGTGAAGGTGAGGCGCAATGTGTTATTGTCAGCGAGTACTTTAATTTGATTATAACAAGCGGTTAAAAATTCATTGGTACTTGTTGGTTCTAATTGGAAAGTTTGATGATCGATGCGAGATAGGTAGAGAATACTGCCAACCAATTGGGTCATTTTTTCAATTTCACTGTTAATGATATGTGCGGCATCATTAGGTTCAAAAACGTCAGCAAGGATGCCTTCACTGTAGCATTGAACAGCCATCAGTGGCGTACGAAGTTCATGAGACGCATTTTGGAAAAATTGCTTTTGATTTACTTCATAAGTAGCCAACATGTTGGCCATGTCAGTCATGCTACTTGCAAGTTTTTGAAATTCAATGTATTTAAGGGGATCAATTTTGGCATCGAATTGACCATACCCTAACTCTTGTGCATAATGAGAGAGTCTTTTGATCGATTGGTTAAATTTAATAGACATGCTAAGCGTCGTTGTGAAAATAACAAATGCTGATAAGGATAAGACGATGATCAAAATTTGGTTAATCGTGTTTTTGAAGGTGATCATTTCAGTGACATCGGTATAAAGTAAGATGGTAAGTGGGGAAGGGGGAGCAGGGAAGACTTGGTCACCGAGATAGTCAGTTGGAACTGATTTTAAGTGAAAAATGTAATCACCGATATAAAGCGTTGTTGTTTCGCCAACTTCAAAAAGTCCGCGATTTTCTCGGTAGTATTCAGCTAAAAAGAGACGTGTGTCAACGAGTCGACCGCGATAACCTAAAAGATTTGGACTTCCTATTAAGGCGTGGGCAGACGTTGCAATGACACCGCGTTCATTAATGATGACATAGTTTTCTGATATCGTGTCACTTAAAAGGGCTAAAGCTAACGAGTCGCCAGGGGTAGCATCAGCAGGTAAGTCAAGAAAATGTAAAACAGCCTCTGACATGTCCATGGACCGCCAACCATTTCCGAGTACGGCAACTGTGTCAGCAACACTGTTGTAGATTTGTACGGTCAATTCTGATTCAGTCGTGTTTCGAATGAACTCAGCAGTGATTTGGTTAAAAAGAAAATAAATGATTAAAAAAAGCAATAAAATAACAAAGACGCTTTTAAAGATAAACCGAGCTGCAAAACTTTTTATGTTATCCTTCATTTTTCGTACCAATTCTAAAGCCAAATCCCCATATGGTTTCAATGCGGACATCGCTTTTGGCGTCGATGAGTTTTTTTCGCAATCGTTTGACAGTGTCGTCAGTTACCCTTGTTTCAATGGCATAATCGTGCTCCCAAATTTTTGAGAGTAGTTCATCACGTGAAATGGCTTTATCTTTGTGTTGCATCAAATGGATTAAAAATTTTAATTCAGTATTCGTTAATTTGAATTCAATACCTTTGCATAAGCTGAGCAAACTATCAGGGTCAATGGAAAGATCACCATATTCAATTTTATCAGGCATCTCAGTCTTTTTTGTTGTGGTCGAAGTCATTTCAAGGCGTCTGAATAATGCTTTGACGCGCATCACCAATTTAATGGGACTAAATGGCTTGGTTAAGTAGTCATCGCTGCCTAAAGAAATGCCTGTGGTATAATCTTCATCTGATCCCCTTGCTGTGAGCATAATGATGGGAATCGTTGAAAGGGCACGAATTTTGGTACAGATGATGAAACCGTTACTTCCCGGCATCATCACATCTAAGATGACCAAATCGGGTACGTTTTGTTGAAAGGCTTCAAAAAGTAAATCGCCATTTTCAAATGCGACGACGCTGTAGGCTTCTTTTTCTAAAAAAGCTTTAAGTGGAATTCTAATATTTGCTTCATCTTCTGCAAGATAAATCAACTTGCTCATTGTTTGACCTCCAATCCTTTGACTTTACTTTTAATCTTTCGTTACCTACATAAAAGCATGACATAATAAGACGATAACCAAAGTAAAAAAGTTGTCATCTGTTGTCATGCTATTGTACCATAATGAGGTAAAAAATTAAACAGTTTCTGTTAGCTCATTGGTTTATTATTTTTAGGTCTTATACGAGTAACTAAGGCGTATGAGCGCAACTTTTCCAGTGTGTGAGCTTTAAAATCTTTTAATATGATAAAAACTGTACGTTACATATGCGATAATCTGCATATGAATTGGTGCAGTTTTAAATTAATTCTCATTTTGGACTAACGTCAAAAGAAGTTTGTTGTCATGCTATTGTACCATAATAAGGTGATGGTATCCACTTAGATGGTATTGTTAAGAACACATCATTTTTAACTTCGAAACCAAGCTTCTCATAATAAGGGTATATTTCTTGAGTGGTTTGAACTAACCATTCTGAATTAGGAAAATGTTGCCAACCGTCAATCGGTACTGGTTTCCAATAAATGCAAATCCAGTTCCTAATTCAAGCAAAGTTTTGGCGATATTTGCAATAAGGCCTTGTTCTATTTCACGTTCTATAATATCATCATGTTTTTCTATAAAATCAAAAACGTAAGGACTTTTTAACGTTTCTTGAACTAACTTCCCTTGATTTTTAGATAGTAATTTTTCATAGTTCGTTGCTTTTTCATCGTTTGCTTGTCGTTCGTAATTTTTAAGCTCAATTCTATTTTGCAAGCCTGACAAAGATAAAGCATCTTCAATGATTTTATCAGCATACCACAAATATTCACCAAGTGATTTACATTTGTCAATTAAGAGTGTATTGTGTGACCAACTAAATTGTGCAGACACTGTCTGCACAATTTCCAAACTCGGTATAAAATCCGAAAATCTTCTCATGTATTTTAAATTTCTTACAGAATAACCTTTCACATTAGGAAATTCAAGTTTTATATCTCTTGCAAGGTTGTCAATAAACTTATTTCCCCATTCAGAATTATTAATAATAATTTTTCCAAGTTCCCAGTAGAGAATGATTTGTTCACGATTGACACCCATGACGGCTTTATTTTGTGCTGATGTCATTTGGGTTTTGACATTTTCCAGAATTGAAAAGTACTCAATATTGTTCATAAGCATTTGTAATTCCTCCATTCGATGTTAATTCGTTACTGATGTTTTAGACAACACAAAAGTTTAAGCTTACTTTAGGCGGTCGTTAAGGCTTTGTTTAAGTGGTAACTGAAGCTTAAAGACAACACCTTTTTCTAAATTTTTCGCTTCAATTTGTCCACCTAAGCCAATGATAATATCTTTTGTGATCGCAAGACCTAACCCTGTATTCCCGCTACGTCCTTTGTAAAAGCGGTCGAAGAGGTAAGGAAGGTCTTTTTCATCAATGGCAGGTCCATCGTTAAAAATGGTCATACATAAGAAATCTGCTTCCGCTTTGCAATTTAGTCGAATTTCTGCTTGTGCGTAACGGATGGCATTGGATAAAATGTTAATGATGGCGCGTTCAAGTTTGTCTGCGTCAGTTTCGAAATCGATTTCTAACGATGTGTCGAGAAACAATTGTTTATTTTCTTTTTCAGCGAGAATGTTAACGCGTTTGATACAACGTTTCATCAAAGCATCTACTGTGATGGTGCGAAATGCCATCTGGAAATCTTCTGCTGTGTTGAGTTTTGACAAATATAAAATGTCGTTGATTAGTTCTGTCATTTTATGACTTTCTTCAAGAATGACATCAGTGGCTTCGTCGTTTTCGAAGACACCTAATTGGATCCCTTCAGCATAACCTTGAATAGACATTAACGGGGTGCGAAGTTCATGAGAAGCATTTTGAAAAAATTGTTTTTGATTCGTTTCATAAGTATTTAACATGTCTGCCATGGTATTCATGCTGTTTCCAAGCTGTTCAAATTCTAAGTAGCGTAGTCGTTTTATTTTTTGATCAAAGTGACCTTGTCCAATGGTTTGTGCATGAACGGACAAACGTTTAATGGCTTGTTTGAATCGGGTAGACAGTAAAAATGAAATGCCTAAAGTTAAGGTGCCCAGAATGGCAAGTAAAGCAAGCAGTACGTGATTCATACTGTTTTTTAAATTCATGGCTGGGGTAATGTCGGTGTATATTAAAACAGAAACAGGGGTTGATTCAAAAAAGAAGACATGTCTATGGATCAAATAATGAGACGTTGCCCGCATATAAAAAGTATGTCCTTCGTGGGCAGTCATGATCATGTCTTCGCTGGCTTCAAATAAAGATTGATGCTCATTCCAAAATGTGGCCAATGCTTTGATCCTGTCAATTTCTATGGGTGATAAATGTTGGGGGTCTGGGTATAAAATAACATCGTTTTGATCAATCACAATGGTATGGACATTGACAATGGAACGACTCGATTGAAGCCGATTGAGCCCAATTTGAAAGTTAAGGGTGTCATTGAAGGGGAAAAATGGGAGTGTTGGGATCAATTCAGTTTCGTTAACGATGGTGAATTCGTGACTGAGCGCTGCTTCTGCTTCTGCTCTGATGTGGTTGTCAATGAGAACGTTAAATAAGAAGTAAATCATTAAAAAACCGACAAAAACCACACAAGTAAAGTTCAACATCAGTCGATTTGCAAAGCTTTTTTTCATTGGATCATGCTTCCTTTGTCCCGAGTTTAAAGCCATATCCACGAACAGTTTCGATTTGCATGAGACTGTTCATATCAGCGAGTTTTCGCCGCAATCGTTTAACCGTATCGTCTGTTGCCCGTGTTTCAATGGCAGCGTCGTACCCCCATATTTTAAGTAGTAGCTCTTCTCTTGAAACAGCACGTTCTTTGTTTTCGACTAAAAAGGTGAGTAAACAAAACTCTGTGTGCGTGAGTTTAAGCTCTTCTTTGTCGCAAAAAACCATGAATTTTTCTGGTTGGATGGTGATATCAGAAAATACAAGGCAGTCATCAGTGGTACTTTTGATGTTCGTGGCGGCTGCATCCATCTCAGCACGTCGTAACATGGCTTTGACTTGCATAACCAGTTTGACAGGACTGAAAGGCTTCGTGAAGTAGGCATCACTTCCTAAAGCAATGCCAGAAATGTAATCTTCATCTGTATCTTTAGCAGTTAGCATGATGATGGGGACAGTTGACATGTCACGAAGCTTGCTACAAATGATAAACCCACTAGCGCCTGGCATCATGACGTCAAGAATAACCAAGTCAGCAGGTTGTATTTGAAATGTGTCGTATAAGTCATCTCCTGTTTCAAAAGCTAAGACTTGATACCCTTCCTTTTTTAAAAAGGATGCAATGAGGTTCCGAATGTTTTTTTCATCTTCTGCAATATAAATGGTTTTATCTCCCATCTTCAGTCTCCTTTTGCTTGTCGGGGTTTACACACTCGACTTCGCTTTTAAATGATATCTAGCTACGTCTCGTAACTTCCTTGATAATCTTTTGCCTGTACTGTTGTCACTTCGTACCAAAAGTCGGCTTCAAGATTTCATCGGAAGTTCCCACACTCGACTTCGCTTTTAAATTATATCATGTCGTTAGATGACTTTAAATGAAAAAGAGGATGTTGCCACAATCCTGCCACAGTTTTTCGGTAACTTTTCGTGAATATAAGAGGTATAATTTAGTTGGTTTTGAATGATGCTAAATAAAAGAATGTCAGGAGTGAATGAAAAAATGAAAACTTTAGGAACGATCATGATTTCGATTTTAACAACGGTTGGGACTTTATTTGTTTTACTTTTTTGGTTGGAACTGGAGATCGTCTCGGTCGCAGTGGATGGAGAAAGTATTCCGGTCGTTACCCAATTGACGGAAGAAACAGCTCAAATTGTTTCGGTTGTCAATCATGAAGAAGCGCAAATGAATGCCATTGATAAAGTGGCAGAAGCCATTGTCGGTGTGGTGAGTACCATTGATGGTTACGGCGGTTTTCTTGGGAACTTTGGTGGACAACGGGCAGGGACGGGGTCAGGAATTGTGTATGCGGTTCGTGATGGACACACCTATATTGCGACCAATGAGCATGTGATTAACCGTGCGGCTCATATTGAAGTTGTTTTTAATGATGCTGCAGGAACACGTCTGCCAGCCACTTTAGTCGGACAAGATGTTTATACGGACATTGCGGTGCTTAGAATTGAAAATTTTGAAGCTGATGTCGTTGCAACCTTTGGGAGAACGGAAGATTTACGCTTGGGTCAAACCGTGATTGCCATCGGGAATCCACTTGGGTTAGAATTTGCCGGTTCAGCAACCATGGGTGTTGTTTCAGGGCATGACCGCAGTGTACCCATTCCAATTTTATCGACCAATGGGCAAATGCAAAATTGGAACATGACTGTCTTGCAGACGGATACAGCGATCAATCCGGGAAATAGTGGTGGCGCATTGATTAACTTAGCTGGAGAAGTCGTCGGGATTAATTCGATGAAAGTCGCGCAATCAGCAGTGGAAGGGATGTCATTTTCGATCCCGACTTATATTGCCTTGCCTATTATCGAAGATTTAGAGCGTTATGGTCAAGTGACGCGTCCGCTACTCGGTGTAAGCCTCGTTAATTTAAGTATGTTACCAGGATCGATTCGTGATGAGATTAACTTGCCAGCTGATGTGACAACAGGTGTCTTTGTTAATGATGTTGTCCCCGAAAGTTTAGCAAGTAGCATGGGGATTGAAGCAGGCGATGTGTTGACGCATATTGGTGATGTAGAAATTTCAGATAATTCTACTTTTAGACAAATTTTATTTACTTATCGCGATGGTGATGAGATTACCCTTACCATTCTTAGAAATGGCATTGCTTTTGATGAAACAGCCCGCATTGTGCTGCCAGATTCGGGCTCTTAAAAAACGACGAATATGGATGATAAGCCCGGTTTTATTAAACTGGGCTTATTTAGATGGATCAATGCGCTTAAAAGCGCATTTTGAAGAAATGAACGTTTAACTGTGGCAACTTTATGGCAATGTTAAAAAAAAGTGGTAAAAAGATAAAGCCTGTGGTACAATTGGAAGTTGTTGGGGTTTAAATCAAAATTTAAACAGAAATTTTAATCAGAGGTGTTTAATCATGACGAAGAAAAAAAGTGCCTTGTTTCAAGTTTTGTTTTTACTTGGGATGTGTGGGGTGTTAATTGGTGTTTTAATGTTGACAGGTTGTAGTGGTAATGATTCAGCCAGTGAGCAGCAGGTTGAGTTGGGTCAGTCGCAACCATTGGAGACGGCTGATTTTGATGGTGGTGCTTATTTTGTCACATCAGATGTTGGTAACATGACGAATCAAGAATTATTCGATTTAATTTTGGAAACGCCGAATGCGGTATTTGGCTTAATGAACTTGATTGATGAAGTGTTGTTACGTGGTAATATTGAAATGGATGAAGCGAATACAGTAGGCGTTTTAGAAGAATTGAAGGCAGATATCCCTGACTTTGAATCTTGGATGATCCAATTTGGTTTTGAATCGGAAGCAGATGTTTTACATCGTTTGGAATTACAAGAGCTGCGTCTTGCGTCAGTACGTCACTTGATCAATGTGACAAATGAAGAGGTGCAAGCCATGTTTGATGAGTGGTTTGATCCTGAAGAAGCTGATTTTGATGAGCTTCGTGAAGAAATTTATGACTTTTTAGTTTCAGAAGCCATTAACGAAGTCATCTTTGAAGCGTTGGCACGTTTACGTTATGAAGCGGGACTTGAAATTTTTAATCACATCCTTGAAGCTGCATATGAAGAATATTTAGCCACGGCTTTACTTGATATTGAAACGCACGCCGCTTCAACGCCACCTTCAGCAGATGTGGTTGCTCGGGTTAATGGTGTTGATATTACAATGGGTCAATTGTTCCATGCGTTAAGTACTGAGTTAGGATTAGAAATGGCATTTCATGAACTGGATGAAAAGATTATTGCACAGACATCTATCGAAGCATTACTTGAACCAACTGACGAACGGTTAAGAGAAATTTATGATGCATTGGGACCGACTGTTAGTGGTAGTCATATTCTCGTAGAAGATTATGAATTTGCGGCAGCGTTAATCGAACAATTGCAAGATGCAAATGATTTCCAAGCTTTATTTGCTGAATTAGCTTATACGTATAGCATCTGTCCATCAGCAGCCGAGGGTGGTGACTTAGGTTCATGGGAAATTTGTTCTGTTCCAGGCGTGGGCTGTATGGTTGCCGAATTTGATGAGGCTGTTGTGGCATTAGAAGTTGGTGAATTTACAGATGAACCTGTTGAAACCGAATTTGGATTTCATATTATTTACAAAACAGGTGCTGAAGACGTTCCTGAATTTGAAGATATTCGTGATGAGTTGAAAGAACAAGAAATTGCAGGGTTAATGCAAATGCCACATGTGATGAATGAGTTGTTAATGAACTTGCGTGAAGAAGCAGGTGTTGTCTTTACAAATCCAACACTGCAAGCCAGATTCCAATATTTTGTAGCTGCTCAGCAATAAAAAATAAAAGTCAGTTACCCACTGGCTTTTTATCATCCATCTGGAAACTGCTTTTCGTTACTGTCGATAAGAGGGTTGTTCACTTTTACGAACAATGTCATTAACTCAAGGTTATTTTTAGCCTTAATCCACCTGTAACAGCTGCACGACCGTTTGCTATTGCGATTTTTTGGCATGACCGAACCTGGGTGATCGCTCAGAACCGCTAATGTCAAAAAATCACTGCGAAATGAGGTAAGTTTTAGGGCTTCGTTTTTCTTGTACTTTTTTGTAAAGACTGATCCATTACTTCTTTTTGTTTGACAAAAACTCTTGTATAAGGTAAAATGTGTGGTAGAATGGTTGTGATAAAAGACAGGGGATATAAAATGAAAGATATTAGTTTACGTCCGAAACAACAGCTGATGAATCTTTTTGAAGCTGTTCAAAAGATGGAAAACTTGCCAAAAACTGATCGTAATTCCATTGTTGATCATGCCATGAAAGTGGCATTAACATCTAACAATGTGGACTGGCAAGCTGTTTCTGAAATCTCCATTGGTGAAACATTTAAAGATGCGATCCCAGCACATATTGTTCTTAAAGTAGATGAGAAACGCTTCTTACAAATTAAAGCACAGATTAAGACAACATTTGGAACTGAAAAGATTACCATTCCTTATACATTGAAATTACTGTTAACGTTGTATTTGGTTTACTTAAAACAGCAGACGAATGTGGCAAGCCAGCGTGAACATTTGGGTGAGCTTTTAACAGCTGACTTAAAAATGAACACGCTTCTCCTTAAAAGTGAATATGAGCAGTCGATTTATTCTGGAAAGAAACGCTTATTCAACGTGTGTCAAGTGTTTTTGAAACAATATCCCATCATCTATGAACAATTATTGAGACAAAGCAAAGAAGATTTAAAAATATGTAGGATGTTCACAGATTTAAATAAGTATTTTGATCAAGAAGCAACTGAAACATCTCCCACACCGATGTATCTCGGGAAAGTGATGGCAGGTTTAATCATTCTTCGGATTGAGAGTACGACGCATCCGAATGGAATGAAGGCTGCGTTAGATCATGTTGTCAAAAAAATGGAAGCTGAACTTCAAACGATTGGTCATGCCATTGATCATGAAGAGGCGATCTCTTATTATAAAAACATTTATGCCAAAATGATGGGCGGAAGGATTTGAAAAGTAAATGAAGAAGCTTTCAGGAAAAAACATTGTCATTACAGGGGCTTCTAGTGGTATTGGGGAATGTATAGCGTTAGAAGTTGCAAAGCAAGGTGGGACACCGATCTTACTGGCACGCAGATTAGATCAACTAGAAGTACTTGTGAAACGAATTGAAGAAACATTTCATGTACGTGCTTATGCTTTTAAACTTGATGTTGCAAATGAACAAGAAGTTGTAAAGGTTTTTGCGACAATCGATGAGCAAATGGGTGACATTGATGTTTTAATTAACAATGCGGGTTATCTCCTTTCTCAACAAGAAGTTCAGGAAATGGTCTATCAAGAAATAAAAGATTTATTTGCTGTTAATGTCCTCGGGTTGATCGCGTGTACGCAAGCTGTTTTAAGTAAAATGAAAGCGAAAAATGCAGGACAGATTATTAATGTGGTGTCAATCAATGGGAAGCTACCTGCACCAAAGGCAAGTGCTTATGTGTCAACGAAACATGCTGCATTAGGTTTTACGAATGCACTCAGGCTCGAACTGCTGAAAACAAATGTTCAAGTCACCGCCATTAATCCAGGACCTGTTAACACTGAACTTTTTGAAAAAGCGGGTGTGGCTGATCAATACCCCAATCGAGACCATATGCTAGATCCCAAAATAGTCGCACAAAAAATCGTGGCAACCATTGGGACAAAAAAGCGTGAATTGAATCTACCAGCAACCCTTGGATTTTTAGGGAAGTGTTATGCACTGGTGCCAAGCTTATTTGAAAAACTCTCTTGAGGGTGAACGAACGAATGAAAAAATTATTAATCGCTTCAACCATCGGATTGTTACTCGTGTTAACAGCATGTGACAATGAGACAATTGAAGATCGCACGTCGGCGTGTAGGATTCACTTAGAGACAGAACGTCCGATACGCGATCGTGCTGGATTTGACATCACGTTACCGGACGAGATCAACCGGATCGTATCACTGGCACCTTCAATGACTGTCATGCTTTCTGATTTAGGGTTAGAAGCTTGTATTGTCGCCATGGATACGCATTCTGGATTGATGTTTGATCACTTGGATGTTCCAACTTTTGATGTGTTACATCCTGAAATTGAAAGCATCATTGTCCTCAACCCTGATCTTGTTTTAGCATCAACCCTTAGTATGATGGGGGATGTCTCAACTGATCCTTTTGAACGACTCAGTGATCTCGGCATTGCTGTTGCTTATTTGCCAACAAGTGATACGATCTTAGATATTCAAGCGGATTTAAGATTTATTGCGCATGTGACAGGAGAAATCGCACGTGGTGAAGCTTTAATTGATGAAATGGTGCAAGAAATAACAGAAATTGTCACATTGATTGATAACAGTGTTGAGATGCCCACAGTCTATTTCGAAATTTCACCAGCACCTCATTTATTTAGTTTTGGAGCGGGCGTTTTTTTACATGAAATGATCGAATTAATCGGTGCCCAAAATATGTTAGGCGATTTATCAGGTTGGACTTCTGTTGAGCCTGAAAGCATTGTCGCATTAAATCCAGATGTGATTTTTACCAATGTAGATTTCATAGATGATGCAGTCGGTGAACTTTTATCAAGACCTGGTTTTGAAGGTGTCGATGCTGTTATCAATGAGCGAGTTTATGCCATCGATAATCATTATACAGCGATTCCAACTCATCGGATCACGCAAGGCTTACGTGCCATGGCGAAGGCGCTTTGGCATCATGAATAAGTCGATGCGTAGACGTTTCAAACTGATCTTTTTGATCAGCTGTACCATCGTCATGCTGTTAATGGGTCTAACAGTGGGTGGGGCTTCTATCCCAATTCGTCATGTTTTTCATGTGCTTTTATATCGTTTAGCTGGGATTCAACTTCCCCAATATGTTGAAGTTACAACAGTTGGGCTCATTTGGAACATTCGTCTTCCACGCGTTTTACTTAGCTTTGTCGTGGGTTCATCTTTGGCAGTTAGTGGCAGTGTCATGCAATCGGTGCTTAAAAATCCATTGGCTTCTTCTTACACCATTGGTGTTTCAGCAGGTGCAGGTCTCGGTGCCATTATCGTCATTTCCTTTGGGATTTCTGCGTCTTTTTTAGGCATGTTTTTAATGCCAGTATTTGCCATTGTTTTTGGCATGTTGACGATCATGCTCGCCATGGTCATTGCAAAGCGGGTTAGCACGCAATTAAGCGACTATTCTATTATTTTGGTTGGAATGATTTTATCCGTTTTTATCACAGCTATGATCAGAACCCTTGCATCAAAAAATGCCAGTCATGCGCAACAAATTTTAAGGTGGCAATTGGGCAGTTTTGCTTTAAGGGGTTGGGTCGTTGTCGGCATTGTTTCAGGCGCATTGTTGCTCCTTATCTGCTGTTTGTTACATGATGTGAAAGAAATGGATGTGTTAACTTTTGGTGATGAACAAGCGAGTGCCATTGGCATTGAAGTGGCAAAAACAAAATGGCGTCTGATTATGTTATCGACGATGCTAACAGGTGTGGCAGTTGCTTTTGTTGGCATGATTGACTTTATTGACTTAATTGCACCCCATGTCATTCGACGTTTCTTCGGTTCTGAACATCGCTATGTGATCCCTTTATCTGCCTTATTTGGTGGTCTTTTCATGGTCTTTTCAGATTTAATTGCTCGAACCATCCTTGCACCTTCTGAACTTCCAGTTGGAACTGTGACGGCTTTGATGGGTGCACCTTTCTTTGCTTATCTATTCCTTAAAAATGGGGCAAAAAAGAGGAGGGAACTGTAGATGATTCGGGTGAGTAAACTGAACTGTGGCTATGAGGATCAACATGTCCTTTTCGACTTGACTTTTTCTGTTAAGTCCAATCAGTTCTTGATGATCCTTGGCCCTAATGGGTGTGGGAAAACCACTTTATTAAAAGCTCTGGCAGGGTTGTTACCTTATCAGGGCCAAATTACCTTTAACAACACTGACATTCAAACTTTAAAAAAACAAGCATTGTCTAAAAAGATCGCTTTCTTGAGTCAGAAATCAGCTATTTATTTCGATTATACAGTTTATGAAACGGTCATGCAAGGGCGTTATGTGCATTTTAAAAAGACTTTTTTTAAAGAAGCAGCCGCAGAAGATCATGAAGTTGTACAAACTTACCTTCAGATGACCGATTTACTGGATTTAAAAGATAAAAGCATTAAAGAACTGTCAGGTGGTCAACTTCAACGGGTGTTTTTAGCCAGAGTTTTGGTGCAAGAACCACAGCTTATTTTACTTGATGAGCCGACTAATCATTTAGATTTACGCCATCAACTTGAATTGATGACGTATTTAGATGAGTGGGTGAAACAACCCGATCGCCTTGTTATCGGGGTTGTGCATGATTTGAATTTAGCTTTAACCTTTGCAGATGAATTACTCCTTTTAAAATCGGGTCAAATCGTCGCACATGAAAGTTGTGAAACGATTGATTTGAATGTCATGAATGATGTTTTTGAAACCCAGGTTGTCGCTTATATGAAAGCAGCATTAACGCGATGGAAAAGATGACAGGACATGCGCAAAAAAGGCTACTTTACAACAGTATTGCGTAAAGTAGCGCTTTGAAGTCGGAGATAAATGGTTTTATTCATTTGACATTTGCTGAAGTGCTTTGGCAACGAGATACTTGGTAACGAGTCCATTTTCTCGTGCAGTGGCTTCAGCTCCAACATTAATTCCAAATTCAGCAGAGATTTCCGCTCTTTGTTTTTCTGTTAGTGGCATGTCATTCAACTCCTTCTTGATTAGGTTGTGCAAATTTAAATGAAACATACCTGATCAAAACAAATAACAAGCTAAATTTCGATTTAAAAGACGGATATCAACCTTTAACGTCTAATAGCATGTCAATATGGGGAATTCCATCGTCGAGATAAATGTCTGATGCTTTAACAAAGCCACTGACACGATAAAAAGCTTCCAAATGAGCCTGTGCAGCGATTTTAATCGACTTTTTATAAATGTCAAGACTTCTTTTCACAGCTTCATGCATTAAGGCATAACCCAATTGACGCCCACGGTGAGCTTTTGCGACAACAACACGTCCGATAGAAGCTTCATCAAAACTAAGACCTGGTGGAAGCAGACGCGCATAAGCGATGATATCACCGTTTTCTTTATACATTAAATGCCAAGACTTGGGATCCTTGCCATCAATTTCATCATAAGGACATGCTTGTTCAACGACAAAAATATCAACCCGCAAACGAAAAATATCATGTAATTCTTGATTTGTTAATGCATTAAATTTTTTCAATTCCCAACTCATGTGATGCGTCACTTCCTCTTCAATTCATGAAGACTATCTTATCATAAAAGCGCTCAAAACAAAAGCTGGATGGGCAGTTATTTCAAACGAATGAGCGAAAGAAAAAAGAGCGGCTAAGGACGTTATGAGCGAAATTGACGGTTATTCATCGTGCTTTATCCAAATGAAACATCTCTGGAAGTGTCACAAACCTTGTTGCTTTTTCTTGAAGTTGTGGAATGATTTGATCCAGTGCATCGACTGATCCTTGTAAAGGGACACCTTGCGCATTATGTTGTAAAATAATGCTACCAGGTAAGGCATTGGCCATGACGGCTTCAGTAATGTGCTTGGCAGATAAGCCTTGCCAGTCTAGCGTATCAAGACTCCATTGAATGACCATCATGTTTTGTTCAGTCGCCCACTGTAATTGATCTTCTCGAATGGCACCGTAAGGAGGACGGAAAAATTTGGGTTTGTATCCGACTAATTGTTCAATTAATGCGTCAGTTTTTTGAATTTGTTGATGATAATCTTCATCGCTTACTTGAGGTAAGTTGGGATGGGCGTACGTGTGATTTCCGATGACATGACCTTCTGCTGCGATGCGTTTTACGATGTCTGGAAACTTCTCAATGTTTTCACCGAGTAAAAAGAACGTCGCTTGGGCCCCATATGTTTTGAGTTTATCCAAAATATGTGGTGTGAAAATAGGATCGGGTCCATCATCAAATGTTAACGCAATGGCTGCTTGATCAAATGGCCCTGAAAAAGCATAATGATATTTTTCGACCCATGTAAAAGGCGTCCAGACCCCTCTACTTAAAAATGGGTTGATGTCGTCATAACCATAACTTTTTCGGTAGCGCAAGTCGTTATACAGGTAAGTGGGGTAGGGATAAAAATAGTTCATAGCATAACCTCCATTAAATTGATAAGCCAACTTATCTTTAATGATATGTTTGGAGGTTCATTTTTATCAATAGAAAAGGGCACGACATTGAAGCAACGTCAAGTTGGTGATGAGATTGACATGCAAAAACAGCGAACTGCGTTAAAAATAGTTCCATATTAGGTAAAGGGACATATAATGACCATATGGCTCAATGAAAAAGGGGAGAAGTGAGAACATGTATGGAAGATCACAGCAAATGACCGTTATGGATCACGGCGCAAAACCTTTTGTGGTAGATATTCAAAAAGCAACATTAAACAATGAAAATTTCAGAACTGTTTTGTGGACCGGCCATCATTTACAAGTGACGCTCATGACCATTCCAGTTCATGAAAGTATTGGATTAGAAATTCATCCAAACACCGATCAATTTTTACGTCTTGAATCAGGGCAAGGTTTGGTTCAAATGGGAAACAGTCAACATCATCTACACTTTACACAACCTGTTTACGAAGATAGCGCTGTGTTTGTACCAGCAGGCACTTGGCATAATATCACGAATACAGGAAGCAAGCCACTCAAGCTTTATTCCATTTATTCACCACCCAATCATTTACCTGGTGCTATTCATGAAACAAAAGCCATCGCAGAAGCTGCAGAAGGGCATCATCGACTGTCTTATTAAATGAGAGAGTTAGAATCATGACTTCCTATAATATATATTATGTAAACTAAATGACGTCGGGATAGTGTGCTTGATGAAACCTTATGTAAACTAAATGGCATCGGGATCAGGATAGTATGCTTTATGAAACCTAGTATCGAAAAAGTGTGTACTTTACAAACCTTATTTATTTGATATAATAGAAACATGGTAACTTTTCAAAGTGTCTATAATATAACGGTGGAAGAAGGTATTAACATGATGATTGCAAAAAACTTGACAGATTTGATCGGGAAAACGCCCCTACTTAGTCTTGAAAAGATCGCAGCTGAACACCAAGTCTCAGCGAATTTAATTGGAAAATTAGAAGGATTTAACCCAGGTGGAAGTGTTAAAGATCGTATTGCGAAAGCGATGATTGAAGATGCTGAAGCAAAAGGTTTACTCACGGCAGATTCAGTCATTATCGAACCGACAAGTGGCAATACAGGAATTGGACTTGCATTTGTTGCGGCAGCACGTGGCTATCGTATTATTTTAACCATGCCTGAAACGATGAGTGTTGAACGTCGTAATCTATTAAAAGCTTATGGTGCGGAACTTGTTTTAACTGAAGGTGCAAAAGGAATGAAAGGTGCCATCGCTAAAGCTGAGGAGCTGGCTGCTGCAACGCCTCACTCATTTGTACCGAGTCAATTTGCGAATCCAGCAAATCCAGCGGTTCATTTGAACACAACGGGTCCTGAAATTTGGGAAGCCACTGCTGGTAACGTCGATGTGTTCATTTCTGGTATTGGAACAGGTGGAACCATTACTGGTGCAGGTTCTTACTTAAAAGAAAAAAATCCAAACCTTCATGTTGTTGCCATTGAACCAACAGATTCCCCAGTTTTATCTAAAGGAACACCTGGTCCACATAAAATTCAAGGGATTGGGGCAGGATTTGTTCCTGATGTCTTAGATACAGCAGTTTATGATGAAATTATAACGGTTTCAAATGAAGATGCGTTTGAAACTGGACGTCAACTTGCGAAAGTCGAAGGTCTACTCGTTGGTATTTCTTCTGGTGCAGCTGTTTGGGCAGCGCTACAAGTGGCAGCTCGTCCTGAATATGCAGGTAAAAACATTGTGATCATTATCCCAGATACTGGAGAACGCTACTTATCAACGGTGATGTTTTCAGAAGCATAACAATGGAAATTAAAATGAAACGATGACTGACTGGTTAAATGCCAATCATGTCATCGTTTTTTTATTTTTACCTCACCCTATTCTTAATTTTGATTCAATCGCTGTCTACGATAGTGGCATTATTTAATGTTGTCCTCAGCATGTGATAGGCTGCTTCATGAACAAAGTCTTCTTCTGCTTGAATAGCATTAATTGCCATCCAAGCGTACACCATGCCCATGAGATCATGAGCTGCTTGATAGTCAATCATTCGCAATAAATAGACGCTTTGTGCATGTAAATCTTCAGAAGCCATCAGGAGTAAGAGGCTTCCTTGTGAATATTCTCCTGATTCAATCGCAATCCTAGCCTGATCTAACGCTTCTGTCGAGAGTTGTCGCCCACAACCGCTTATAAGCAGGATCATGGATAAAATAAGTAAGTATTTAAACATCGTCTCACTCCAGTCAAAGTTAAGTGTGATGGTCATATGTTATCACAAGATGCCCCTAAAAGGTGTCGAAATGCTAACATGACTCAATCAACATTTAAAATGGTATAAAAAAACGCCTCAGCGCTTTTTTGATTCACACTATTGACGAAGGTAAGTAAACCCTTCATGAGCTTCATCTTGAAGGCTGATTAAAGTTAATGCATCTTGGTCAATACTCATTTCCCATCTTTCAGAGTAGACACCAAATCTGGCAACTGAACATTCGATATGTAATTCATCACCAACGATACGCCATTCAATGTCAAAGACGTCTTCAAACCCGCCTCCCCTACTTCCTGTTCCATCCGCATTGAAGATATAGGTCCATTCAGTAAATTCTTCCCATGCCCATGTCCCGACTAAATCATCAGGGTTAATCCCTTCTTCACTGTTACAAGCAACCATCATCGTGATAGCAACGACTAAAATAACAAGTGATGCAAGTAATTTTTTCATTTCATCTTCCTCCGTTCACAATTTGAACATTCGCCAATCCCCACTTTTAATTGTATCAAAATTGAGTGAAAGAAGCAAGTATGATTTGAGGAAATAAGTCAAATTTTGAGAAGCTGTTTCGCATTTTCTTGAGAATATCCCTTATTTGAACAGGATTTAAGGTGCTCTTCGACATCAAAAAGCAGTCATCCCAGTGTAGTTCGTCTGGTACTTTTCCATAAAGGTTGTTTTAAAATCTAATAATTGATCTGCTTGGATCGCATCTCGTATTTGTCTCATTAAATCAATTAAGAAAAATAAGTTGTGATAGCTCACTAAACGTTGACCGAATGTTTCGTTGGCTTTTAATAAATGTCGAATATAAGCTTTGGTGTAGTTTTGACAGGTGTAACAGGAACAACTGTCGTCTAGAGGTGTCAAGTCACGCTCGTAACTTTTATTTTTAACAATGACACGACCGATAGATGTCATGGCAGCCCCATGCCTGGCTACCCGCGTTGGCAAGACACAATCAAACATGTCAATGCCACGAATGACGCCGTCAATTAAGTCATCTGCAGCGCCAACCCCCATCAAATAACGCGGTTTATTTTTCGGTAAAAAGGGTGTGGTGTATTCAATCATTTTCCGAGCTGTTTCTTTCGTTTCACCGACTGATACGCCACCAATTGAATAACCTGGAAAGTCCATTTCAACCAATTTTTGCGCTGAATACTGGCGTAAGTCTGCAAACTCACCGCCTTGAACAATTCCAAATAAAGCTTGTTCTTCAGGTCGTGCATGCGCTTTTAAGCCGCGCTGGGCCCATCTTAATGTCCGATCGACTGATTTTTTCATGTAGTCATGTGTGACAGGATATGGCGGGCATTCATCAAAAGACATGATGATGTCAGCCCCTAGTTTATTTTGCACGTCAATAGAAATTTCAGGAGACATAAAAAGAGGTGCACCATTGCGATGATCCCTAAATTTAACCCCTTCTTCTTCTATTTCACGCATTTTACTTAAACTGAAGACTTGAAAACCACCTGAATCTGTTAAAATCGGTTGATGCCAATTTTGGAATTGATGCAGGCCACCTGCTTCTTTGACAATATCTGCGCCGGGCTGTAACCAAAGGTGATACGTGTTGGCCAATATAATCTTCGCTTCCATGGTTAATAACTCTTCTGGTGATAAGGTCTTAACCGTGGCAAGGGTGCCCACTGGCATAAAAATCGGTGTTTCAAAGCTACCGTGTGGCGTATGGACTTTTCCATAGCGTGCACCTGTTTGTTTGCATTCATGAAGCAACTCATACGTGAGTGGCCCTTTCGCATTTTTAACTGTTTCCATTTTTAACACCACATTCTATTTGATTAGATACTTTTTAAATAGGTTAGCACATCTTCGCCATGCGTTTTCGTTTTAACTTTATCAAAGACGTTGATAATGGTCCCTGTTTCGTCTAAAACAAAAGTTGTCCGAATTAAACCCAGATATGTTTTACCAAAGTTGTTTTTCAGTCCCCAAACGCCGAATCCTTCAGCCAATTGTTTCTCAGGATCAGCCAACAATAGTGGTTTAAGTTCATGTTTGTCGATGAATCGTTGATGTTTTTCAACGGTATCAGGACTTACACCAATGACTTTAACCGCCATTTCTTTAAATTCAGCATCGAAACAACTGATGCTTTTCGCTTCCGTGGTGCAACCTGGCGTGTTATCTTTCGGATAAAAGAACAACACCACTTTTTGACCTTTAAAATCTCCCAATGTATGCTTCTTTCCATCACTGCCTGCTAATGCAATGTGAAGCGGTGCTTGTTCACCAACTGTTAACATGCGATCATCTCCGTTACGTTATTTATTTTTGGTTAAATGTTCGATCGTCAGGTACAAATTTAAAAATAATGGCTGCTAAAATGAATAGAATGGCAATAACAGCGATACCTAAATGTGGTTGTCCCGTCCAAATCGCCACCCAACCAAAAAGTGTGGTGCCGATAATGGAAGCAAAACGACCGAAGACATTATAAATCCCAAAATATGCATTGGATTTTTCTTTCGGAATGATTTTGCTAAAATAAGAACGTGACAGCGCTTGAATGCCGCCTTGGGCAGTTCCAACAAGCATGGCCAATGCCCAAAACAGCAAGGTTAAAAATTCAAGATCACGATCTGGATGCATGAGTAGCGCAATCATACAAATGACGATATACGTGGCAATCCCGATATAAATGGTCGTTTTAGCACCCCATTTACTTGCCATTTTCCCATAAAGAATGGCAAATGGAAAAGCGACAAATTGAACAGCTAACAAAACGAGGAGTAATGTCATGGCACCAATCCCAATTTCAGCACCGTAAATGGTCGCCATGCGAATGATAGATGACACGCCGTCGCTATATAGAAAAAAGGCAATTAAGAAATAAATCAAGCGCTTATCCTGTGCCATGTCTTTGAGGGTTGTCCAAATATGAACAAAACTTTGACGGACATAACCTGGGGCGATTGCTGTGCCGTATTTTTGTTTGACATTTTTAAACATTGGTAAACTAAACATCAACCACCAGATGGCTGTCATCAAAAAAGCCAAGCGATAAGTGGTTGTCAGTGACCAGTTAATGACATTCATTTCGACCAACACAACAGAGATAATACATAGAATAAAAGCGAGTCCACCCCCTAAATAGCCCCACCCAAAGCCAGTCGTTGAAATGCGATCCATTTTATGATTTTCTGTTACATCAATCAAGAAAGCATCATAGATTTTAATGGCACCTGAGAAACCAATGGATGAAACGACAAAGACTGTTAACAATAACCACCACAATGACTCAGGAACCAAGGCCAAACCAGCCGTTGCCAAAATACCGAGAAAAGTGAAGAAATTAAACAACAGTTTCTTTTTCCCGTGATAACCAGACAATGTGCCTAAAATCGGTGCAAGAATCCCCGCAATCAACGTTGCAACCGTATTCCCAAATGCCCAATAAGCATTGGCACGATACCCTGTAATGCCCATTTGTTCAGTTGCTTGCAAAAAATACAAGCTCATAATCGTTGCCATTACTGTCATGGTATATGCAGCATTGGCCCAATCAAACCAAATCCAACTTTTTTCTTCTTTCGTTAACCCTTTAAACATGTACAACATCTCCTAAAACCTTACTTCAAATAACCTCTCTTATTATAACATGTCTTTCCTTATTTTACACCATTTTTGTTGACATTGTCGTATTTAATGTTCATATTTTAATGATCTAACTTTTAAAGAAGCTTTTGTTCCGAGCAAATGAGCGAAACAAGTTTAAGGTGTTTTTAAATACAGTCTTCTTTTACTCGCTTACGATCATTTTTGATAGGATTTGACATTTTTTAAACACTTTCATTTTAAAAGATATTGACTTTTAAATCAAAAATGATATAATCGTCACTATGGGGATATATTAGGCTTTGTAGGCCAAAATTAAAAAATTGAAACGGAGGTAAGAATCATGAAAAAGGAAATGATGTATTTACGAATCATC
This sequence comes from Defluviitaleaceae bacterium, assembly GCA_009778135.1. Lineage (GTDB taxonomy): Bacteria > Bacillota_I > Bacilli_A > MOL361 > Turicibacteraceae > WRKJ01. The sequence goes on along the minus strand of WRKJ01000107.1, from coordinate 15,397 downwards.
CAACGACTTGCTGAATATCCTTAATTGCACATTTTCTTGAAACACAGTGTAAGTGTTGAAAAAGAAAGTAAAGTTTGTTAATATTCAATGGATGTACAATATACTGATAAAAAGGTGGTAAAAGATTATGAAGAGAAATAAATTGTTTTTTATGGTTTTAGCCGTATTATCTGTTTTCGCATTTACGTTCACACTTAGCGGCGGCACTGTTGCTTATGCGCAACCGATTACTTGTTTAGATATACCTGAACTTGATTTTTTTGTAGCCAGAGGGATTGGTCAATCTGATTTTTCATTTCAACCGGATTGTGGCAGCTCATCTGTTATATCTAACCATTGGAGGACGACAGTCAATAATACAACGACAACGATTTCTTCTTTTCACTCACATCGTGAACATAGAGCTGTTGGGCGCATTAATTTAATTGTTGTTGTGAGAGGACCTTGGCGTAGTGCAGGTCAAACTAGTTCGGTCACACATAATCATAACGCCAATACAATTATTACGACTGGAATAGAAACCAGATAAATGATGAAGCTGAATTTCTTAAAAAGTGTGCATAGCACGCTTTTTATACTTTAATCAATAAAATAATCCAGATACAAGTAAAAGGAGGGCTTCATTTGAACGTTATCAAACGTGGGCTTATTTATATCAAACGGCATGTTTTCTATACATTGGTTTTAACATTGATCATTGCGTTTCTTGCGACAGTCGCATTTGGTGCAATTTATGCTTATCGGATGATGAGTCATACTGAAGAAAATCTATGGTCTGGCTTGCCGGCTGTTGTCTTTATAGAAGAAGACCGGATTGCAAATGAACGCCATTGGGACTTATATGGTGAATGGCCTGCTCCAATCATCACGCGTGAGTTGATAGAAGAAGTTTCAAATTTACCCTTTGTTCAACACGCTGAAATTTCAATTAATCATACTTTATATAGTCCCAATTTACAGCGATATTGGGATTTAGAGCTTATTTATGGTGATGGAAGTAGCTTGGTCTCTCAAGGGATTTATCACATTGAAACATTCGAGGTCAAAGGTGTCAATGATCCAAATTTTACTGAGTTGAGTCATGGGATTATTCAAATCGTATCAGGTTCAAATTTTACTGATAAACAACTTATCAATGGACTGCCTGTTGCTTTAATCTCACAAGAATTAGCGGTGGCTAATCATCTAAGTGTCGGCGACACGATTGTTTTAAAAGACATTGTCAACAGATGGCCTGAGGATATCATGGCAAGATATAATGATGAAAATATTTTCGACTCACAAGTTACTGAATTTGAAGTCATTGGGATTTATAGCCTTGAAGCTCAACTAAGTGAATTCGAACCTGTCCACATAGGTGATACAATCCTTGGAGGTAATGAACACCTCCTTGAAGAAATGCGGATGTTAAATTTGATTTATCTGCCTTTAGGTGTAATCGAGGAATTTATTGATTTCAATGCTACAACAACAGCAGCTTTTTGGGAAGAGGAAACAAGAAGATATTTTGAAGTAACATTAGGGGAAAATTGGCAAGAGATTTGGGAAGAAGAAGCCGGAGATTGGGAGACATTTTGGGAGATAGACAGAATAGATAGAAGAAATAGTCTTTCTAGAATTGATAACTTTCTCATTTTAAATGATTCACGATCACTGCCAAACTTTCATCAGGCAATGTCAGAAATATTACCTGAGTTTATCATGGCAAGAGATGTGACAACAGATGGACTTAGTGATGTATTTATTGCCATGAATAACATCAGAGGCGTAACACTGTTTATCGTTTTTTTCATCATCAGTGCTGCTTTATTGCTGTTAAGTTTTATCATGATCCTTCTTTTACGAAATAGAAAAAGTGAGATTGGCATCTATTTGGCATTAGGAGAAAAGAAAAGGAAAATTGCATCTCAATTTATTGCTGAATCACTCTTTGTAACGCTATTTGCGATCACCTTATCTTTGCCGATCAATCAATTACTTTCAAGTCGAATATCCCGATACTTGACTAGTCAGGAAATGGTAAATGTTCAGATACAAGGACCAACTTCAATGATGTTGCTTAATGATCAATTGTTTTTGAGAGATCTAAATTTACTTGATTGGTTTGTTCCAAAAGTGCACCAGCTAGAAGAACTTATCGAGTTACACCATGTTGATTTAGCAGGAACAGATATCGCACTCTTTTATGGCTCAGCCACGCTTGTTGTGACGATCTCGACCTTTGTCTCAATATTTTACATGATGCGTTTAAGACCAAAAGATATTTTGATCAATGAGTAGTCGCACTAAAAAGAAAAGTCAACACAGACTGATTAAACATCGTCTCGTGTTGATTTTTTCATTTTCAGGCATCTGTTGCTTTCATCCTTAGCACTTCTAAAAAATGGTGTAAAATATGCGCTGTTAGACCCCAAATGACTTTATCTTCATATAAATAAAAATACTGCGTCACTTTTCGTGGGAACCACGGATACTTGCGACCACCTGGTATTAAGTCAAACGGAAAGTCTTCTGGTAAATGTGGCACGAGTTCAACCACATATTCAAGGGGTTTCATCTCAAGTAACACATCTAACGGCATCATAAAAACAGCATCGACTTCATCAGGGTGCGGCGTGATGGCTTCAGGGTTTAACAATCGACCGACAAAAGGATACAGGTTCAGATGTCCAATGAGATAATCAAACGGATAGACATCGACAACATGATGAGGTGCAACACCGAGTTCTTCAAACGTTTCTCGGATGGCTGCGTCTTTAAATGTCGCGTCAGTTTCATCTACTTTTCCACCCGGAAAACAAATGTCGCCTGGTTGACGCTGTAAATGCTTTGCTCTGACTTCAAAAAGCACATGCAGTTGATCATCTTGTTCGACAATGGGGATTAAAATCGTATAGTTGTCACCTTGTCGCCCATCCATCGGTTGACTGTTATGTGCTTTGATGATGTTTAACAACTCATTGATTTTCACATGATCACCCTACCCTCTTGTTTCATTTTAATTAAATTTCTGTATGACAGTTTCAAGTGCCGTTGTTGCTTCTTCAACAGTGCCGTTAAAAAGGGCTGCTGCATGGGTTAAATGACCGCCACCGCCTAAAGCTTCCATCATGAGTTGAACATTGATTTCACCGATAGAACGGGCACTGATGGCAACTTCATTTTGATGGGTTAATCCTAAAACAAAGGTCGCTTTAATATTTTGAACATTTAATAAATCATCAGCTGTTGCGGCAATTTCTGTTCGATCAAATATCAGCTCATCACTGGCAGATGAAATCAAATAAACATCTGCAAACACGCGCGCGCGATGGGTTAAATGTGCCCGTGCGTAATAATGGTCAATGGGTGCTTTTAAAAGCTTTGAAACATATTTTTCATCTGCACCCTTTTGCTTTAAAATGGCTGCTGCTTCATAGGTTTTTTTGCTTGTATTGTACATAAACCTTCTCGTATCAAGCATAATACCGGAAAGCATAATGGAAGCTTCTGCTGGGGTTAACCCAACGCGTTTTGAAAAGTAGTCCAGCATATCAACCACCAGTTCAGCTGTCGATGAAACGGAAGGATCGGTATAAGAAAGCGTCGCTTCAATAAAATCAGCTGATCTGCGATGGTGATCAAAGATCGCAATTTTATTCGTTAAACAGAGCAACTTATTGTCGATGACCAGATTACTGCTCTGTGTATCGGCAATGACGAGCAGGCTGTTTTTTGTCATCACTTCGACAGCTTTCATACTAGAGATAAAATAATCAGCTATTTTTTCGTCTTTTAACACTTCGTGGACGAACACTTCATTGGCTTTATCAAGTTCTGATTTGTTTAACACAATATGGGCCACTTTTCCGAGTGTCGTCGCTATTTTAAGCAAGCCGATACTTGCACCAATCGCATCAGCATCTGGGAATTTATGTCCCATAATGACCACTTGATCGCTATCTAAAATGAGGCGTTCATAAGCGCCTGCGTTAACGCGGGCACGCACCCGATTTTGACTTGCAATGGGGTTGGTTTTCCCACCGTAAAACAAAAAGTCATCCACACCTTTTTTCTTGACGACAATTTGATCGCCACCACGAGACAAGGCCAGGTCTACAAGCGAAGAAGCCCGGTTAAATAACGCAACATAACTCATATAACCCGATGCAATGCCCATGCTGATTGTCAATGTTATACCATCTGTCCCAATTCCACGAATGTCATCTAAAATCGTGAACTTGTTTTGACAGAGTTGCGTTAAAATTTGATGACGCATTAAAATTAAATAACGTCCGTCACGCACTGTTTTAAACATCACCCCATATTCATTAGCCCAACTTGACAAACGGTCGACAATGGCACGTCGATAATCATTTTGTGCTTGTTCATCAAGATGTTTGACGACTTCATCAAAGTTGTCCATCACAATTAAACCAAGGGTCGCTTGCTCATCTTCATACTTGCTGATCAATTGGGCATAGTTGGTAATGTCATCAAAGTAAAAAACGCGTTCTTCTTTATGATGATCAACCGCATAGACTGCACCATGACAGGTGAATTCAAATGTTTTGTTTGATGTTTTCATCAGACTGAACAAAACAGCATCGACACTGGCAAGTTCAAGGTTATCAATGTCTTTATTAAAGATCTCTTTGGCATAACTGTTGGACCAAACAATTTTGTTGGCTTGATCATACAAAATAATACCCAGCGGTATTTGATCAAAGACATGATGTCCCACTTGTTCAACCCGATGCGTCAATAATTTCTTCTCTTTTAAAAATTCAGCTTGTTGATTTCTGATATAATAAACAAAACAGCCGCCATTAAACAACATGACACTGATCATCAAACCGACAATAAATGGCGCATTGGCATCCCAAATGATCATCTGCACCACACAGATGAGATTGATGCAAACAAGGAGCATGAGTTTTTTATGCCAATTCGACTGTAAATTCATTTGATCACCACCTTAAAAAGCAACATTTTTCTTTTATATTTTATTCATTCAGTCGCTTCAAAATGCTTGTCACGTTTCACCGAGCGACTACTCGCTTTTAAGTATACCACAAATTGATTTAATCTAAAATGGCAAAATCAAACAAATGTCACTCAAATACCAAAATCTCACCACGATCTGTAACAAAAAACATGTCTCGAACGCCTGTCTCGCCTAAATCGTCAGGGTCAACAGGGATTAAAAAGACATAATAACCCAAACCTTCTGAACCGATAAAGCTTGGGATCTCATGATAAACAAATCGATATCCCTCAGGTGTGAACCCCATCATGTTCATGACTTTTGTTGCTGCGTCACTGCCAGAGAAAATCCGTGTTTCATCGAGATGAACACCAGCCAGTGTATCCGTCAATAATTCAGACATCGTATGAATCCGTGCTTGTTGATGTGCAGTGACGTCATGTCCTTCAACAAGTCTCATTAATTGACGAAAAAGGGAACTGGCAACCATCAAATTGTTTAAGCCGACTTCAAGCTCAACCCTTGTTAAGAGTCCTTCGATCTCTTCAAAATGAGGCGTTACTTCATCATTGGCATCAACAGGTTTCAAGTCTTCCCCACTGCTTGTTTCAAGTATCATTGAATCACTACATCCTGTTAAGAGTAGCCAGCTTACAATCATGATCCATTTCTTCATCGAACATTCCCCCAATTACACGTGCGACTTCGCTTTTAATCATATCTTTGCACACGGTTAATCATACCATATTTCAACTAAAAAAAATGTCAAATTTATAAAAGTGCAAAAAAGAGTTGCAATCAATCTGGTTTGATGCTATAATTAGAGGGTCTGAAATACTCGTACAATTGTTAGTTCTTTGAATCCGAACACTTTGAATTCGGGAATCTGATCATCTTGTATTGTGTTGAATGCTTGCTTTACTTTGTATCGTAAGAATCCTAATATGCAAGAAGGGATACCCACCTGCTATTAAGCGGGTTTTCTACCCTAACATATACGATATTTCGGACCTCCATATATTTTTTTTATATACCTTTTTGCAAAGGAAGCCTCACACGACGGTGTGGGGCTTTTCTTCATGCATGAAAAAATAAGGACGAACCCGCCCTTATTTCATGTTTTCATTAATCTGTTTCATGACTTGATTCACTTGCTTTTGGCTTGGCTTACGACCCATTTGAGACATCATTGCAACGATCACCTCTTCAGTAATCGGTGGATTTTCTTGCAAATGCTTCTTCATCAATCGTTGCGCAATAAAAAAGCCACCTACTGCGCCTGCAAGAATCCCCAAAATAATTAAAACAATTGCCAATATGATATTCATTCAATAAACCTCTTTTCTTCTAACTCACTTTTTAAAACAGTGCTTCTTAATGATACACTTTTTCAACACTTTTTTCAAGTCTATTGCACCATTTTACGTGTACGAATTGCTTTAACTTTCTCAGGCGTCACGTCATTGCCTGCTGGATCAATGATTGTTGTCTGTTCGAGGGTTTCTTTCATACTGGTACGAAAGATGGCTAAATATTCTTTTCTAAGGGCGGCTTGCTCTTGAACTTCGGCTTCTGTTAATAAGCCGACTTTTTTCTTTCGTGCCAATTCATTTAAACGGTTCATTTTTTTAGGTTCTAACACGTTGATCACTTCCTTTATTTATGGGTCGTCCATTTTACTGTAACGACTGATCAGTCGTTCAAATGTTGAACAACAGCTGCGATGGTTTGATCAAACTGGTTGACATCGACGTGAAACCATGTCACATCCAGTTGATTTTTAAACCATGTATATTGACGTTTAGCTAACCGACGTGAATTTCGTTTCACCAACTCAATGGCCGTTGGTAACTCAATCTCGCCTGCTAAATAGGCATAAATTTCTTTATAGCCGATGGCTTGGATGGCTTGTGCGTCTTTTTTAATCCCCGATTCGTGTAATTTTTGAACCTCTTCAACGAGTCCATGAGCGACCATTTGATCAACACGTTCATTGATGCGTTGGTAAAGTTTTGCACGTTCATCTGTTAACCCAATGAGCGTGACGTCGTACACGCATTTTTTTGCTTGTTTTTGGATCATGTCAGATTTGGTTTGCTTTGTTTCATCATAGATGGTTAAGGCTCGAATGATGCGACGACGGTTATTCGGGTGAAGTTCTTTTGCTGATCGTGGATCAATGGTTGTCAGTTTAGCGTGAAGTGCTTCATTGGTCCATGCTTCATACTGGGACAGATGAGGCGTTTTTTTATTAGAAAATGCATAATCATACAAAACAGCTTTAACATAAAGCCCTGTTCCACCGACAATAATGGGTAATTTTCCACGTGTATGAATCTCATCTATTTTAGCCCGAACGGTCTTTTGGAATTCAGCGACGGAATACTGCTCATCTGGTTTTTTTTCATTAAGCAAATGATGTGGAATGCCTGCCATTTCTTCAGGTTTAATTTTCGCCGTGCCAATATCTAGGCCCAGGTAAATTTGCATGGCATCACCACTGATGATTTCACCGTTTAACCGTGTGGCAAGTTCAATGCTTAATTTTGTTTTTCCAACTGCTGTTGGTCCGACAATTGCGATTACTTTTTTCATTTGCTTACCTGCTTATCATTGGCGAGTTCCCACAAATAAAGGGATGCGATACTGCCATAAGGTGCGTACAGCTTTCGATACACGTCAAATTCTTTTTTGGATAAGTCATCTAAGTCATAAAGTTGCATGATCCCTTTGCGAATCACAAGATCACCATAACTTAACACATCAAGTCGCTGTAAAGAAAAAAGTAAAAACATCTCTGCACTCCAAACGCCAATCCCTTTTAACGCCACCAACTTCGCGACCACTTCTTCATCAGTCAGGTGAACAAGACTTTCCAGATCAAGACTGCCACTTTTAACAGCTTCACAAATCCCTTTGATATAACCCACTTTTCGATAAGACAGGCCACATGCTTGCAGCGCTTCATCCGTCTGAGCTAAAATGTTATCCGCTGTCAACCTTCCCACAAGCACTTCTACCCTTGCAAAAACCGTCACAGCTGCTTTTGTGCTAATTTGTTGACTGATAATCCCCGAAATAAGCGATTTAAAGAGATCAAGCGCTACTTCTCGTTTCAACATGCCTGCTTCATTGATGACGGCTGCTAACTTGGGACATGCCTTTTTTAAATGCGTAAGCTCCGTTTCACCATATTCAAAAAATACCATTAAAGATCACCTCTTTTTTACCTTTCGCTTTTAAAACAAACTCCCCTGTCCTTGCGCCACCACTTGTTCTTTAAGGGCAGCGGTGGATCCATATTCCATTGTTCCAAAAAATGCCATCCCCATGAGTAATTCCAAAATGGTCCCATTGGTTTTGGTACGCTTTTTAAATTCCATAACTGTCGAAAATTCTTTAAGTTCTCGTTCTTCAACAATCTTTTCTGCAACCGCATCACCAAGACCATCAATGGCACCAAATGGCACAATCAATGACTGCTCATCTGCTGTAATTTTAAAGTCGGTCGCTTCAGATAAGTAAAGATCTGGTTGTTTAAACGTCATCCCTCGTCTTGTCATTTCTAAAGCCAATTCCAAAACGGTGACCAATGATTTTTCTTTCGGTGTGGCATCAAACCCTTTGGCATTAATCTCATCGATCCGATAAGCAATCGCATCAGCACCTGCTATCATGACACCCACATCAAACACATCTGCTCTCTTTGAAAAGTAAGCCGCATAGTAATGAATTGGTTTATGGACTTTAAACCATGCAATTCGAACGGCCATTAACACATAAGCAGTCGCATGGGCTTTTGGAAACATGTATTTAATTTGTCCACATGACCAAATATACCACTCAGGAATGCCTGCTTCTCGCATAGAAGCCACATAACCTGCCCATTTTTCAGGTACTTTACTCGGCAACCCTTTTCGCACAAATTCCATGATTTCAAAAGCTAACGCTGGTTCAAGTCCACCATACATCAAATAAACCATAATATCATCCCGACACCCAATGACTTGCTTAAATTCAACTTTCCCAAATTGCGTCAGGGTACCATTCACCAAATCTTGGGCATTGTTGGTCCAAACATCGGTTCCATGAGAAAGGCCAGATATTTTAACCAATTCAGCAAAGGTTTTTGGCTTTGTTTCTTTTAACATGGCACGCACAAAAAAGGTGCCAAATTCAGGGACGCCATATGTTCCCATTTCGGATTTAATGTCTGCTGGTGTAACCCCAAGGGATTTAGTTGAATAAAACAATTCATAAACAGCTTTGTCATCCACTGGAATTTCTTTTTGATCAATCCCCGATGAATCTTGTAATGTTCTGATCATGGTGGGATCATCGTGTCCAAGGATGTCGAGTTTCAATAAATTATCATGAATGGAATGAAAATCAAAATGGGTCGTCTTCCAAGTCGCCGATCGATCATCAGCTGGATATTGAATCGGGGTCACATCATAAATATCCATGTAATTAGGGACGACAATAATGCCACCAGGATGCTGACCTGTTGAACGACGAACGCCTTCACAATTCATTGCTAAACGTTCAATTTCTGCCCCACGCATCGTCTTTTTCTCTTCTTCTAAAAATCCTCTTACAAAGCCAAAAGCAGTTTTAGCTGCAACGGTTGTAATGGTTCCTGCTCGAAAAGCGTAATTTTCTCCAAATAATTCTCGACAATATAAATGGGCTTTTGCTTGATATTCACCTGAGAAATTTAAATCGATATCGGGCACTTTATCGCCTTTAAATCCTAAAAACGTCTCGAAAGGAATGTCATGTCCTTCTTTTTTAAGCTTGGCTTGACAAACAGGACATGTCGCATCAGGCAAGTCAAACCCAGATTCACAGCCATCTAAAATGACTTGCAACGCTGTTTCGACCGCTTTTACACCATATGTCTTTTTCTCTTCATCAGTCATCTTAAAACTAGAAAAATGACAGTTTGGACACAAATAATGAGGTGATAAAGGGTTAACTTCCGTAATGTCCATTAACGTCGCAACAAAAGATGACCCCACCGACCCACGTGACCCCACCAAATACCCATCATCAAGCGATTTCTTTACCAGCAAATGAGAAATGTAATAAATGACTGCAAATCCATTGCCGATAATACTTTTCAATTCTTTATCAAGACGGTTGATCACATATTCAGGTAATGGATCGCCATACCATTCACGAACTTTCTCATGACACATTTCTTCAAGTTTGGCTTTAACACTTGGGATGCCACGGTCATCCATGAATGTATCTGACGGTTCAAATAACTTGTCTTTAATCGGTTGGATGTCTTGGCACAAATTGGCAATTTTTTGCGTGTTGGTCACAACAATTTCGTAAGCCAATGCTTCGCCTAACCAAGCAAAATCTGTTAACATTTCATCTGTCGTCCGAAAGTGCATGCTGGGAATATCTGTTATTTCAGCCCGATTAAGTTGATGCCGTCCGCCACCGACAGCAGGCGTTTTGGTGTAAATTTGGCGATATAACCGATCCTCACGGTTGAGATGGTGGACATCGCCTGTTGCAACGACGATCTTATTTTGCTCATGTCCAGCTTGAATAATCTTTTGAATGGCTTCAAAAATATAGGCCTTTTGCTCCGGACCATTGGTCATTTCTAGGTGTGCATACACCTCAGGTGGTTGTACTTCTAAATAGTCGTAAAAAGCAACCCGCTTTTTTAAAATCGCATCAGGTTTTTCCAAAGCAGCTCGAAACACTTCTCCATTGACGCAACTACTTCCAACTAGAAGTCCTTCTCGATGCGTCTCAATGACATGACGACGTACCCTGGGCACCCCATATAAATCATCTGTTAATGACAAAGAAACAATTTTAAAGAGGTTTTTAAGACCGATTTCATTGGTGGCAAGCAAGGTCAAATGCGTCGGAATGCTTAGTTTATAGCCGCCACTTCCGACTGTTAACGTATTGAGTTGATCATGTGTTTTCACCTCTAGCTTGGCCACATCGTTCATCATGCCGATAAAAGCTTCAGCTGTGGCACGGGCGTCGTAAATCGCACGGTGATGTTGGGTTAAGTCAACATTAAAAAAGCGCGCCAATGCTTTTAAATTAAACATTTTCATTTTACGTTTAAATTTTTCGTCAACGGCTTCACTGGTGGCATAGTTCCAATAAATCCCTAGCTCCGCATGATACATCACGCGCGCTAATGCTAATGTGTCAATGACTGGATTGATCGGTTTTGGTAAACCCAATTTTTCAAAGTTCGCTTCTAAATGTCCCATATCAAAATCAGCATTATGTGCAACTAAAATCGCATCGCCCATCCATGAATGAAAGTCTGTCATCACAGGACCGATGTGACGTGCACCATCCACATCAGATTGTTCAATGCCTGTTAACTTCGTTGTTATCGCTGATAATTTTCGATGAGGATTTACAAATTCAGAAAATTCATCAATCAAAGCACCACGACGTACTTTCACAGCAGCAATTTCAATGATGTCATCATACGTGGTAGAAAAGCCTGTCGTTTCAACATCGTAGACAATATAAGTCGCAGCTGCTAAATCGATTGCTTGATCATTCCATCCAATTAAAGGTTGATCTTCGACAAAATTCGCTTCTACACCATAAATCATTTTGATACCATGCTTTTTTGCAGCCAAAAAAGCTTCGGGAATCGCTTGAACAACGCCATGATCAGTTAAAGCCAATGCCTGATGTCCCCATTTAGCAGCTGTTTTAATGTAGTCACTAATATGCGTGACACCGTCCATCGCGCTCATTTTCGTATGTAAATGAAGCTCAACCCGCTTTTCCTTCGCTGTATCTAATCGTTCCTCTGTTCGTGGTGAATCAATCAATTTCGCATTTTCCACAGACATGGTCACTTCTTTTTTAAAATCATCGTGTTTCACTTTACCGCCAATGCGCACCCAGTTCCCTTTTCCTAAAATTTTTGGAACATGTGTCCGCATGTCATCACCGCGTAAAAAAAGACTGACATACATCGAATCTGAATAATCAGTAAACTTGGCTTCAAAAATGGTAAACTCACGACCATCTTTCGTTTTAATGTCTCTGATTTCCGAATCAAAAATATAACCTTCCATCACCACATCACGCACTTCATCTCCTTCAACGACGATCTCATGACAAAGAATCGGATCGGCAATCGGCTCTGAACCAAATCCATCTGCTTTTAACACGGGTCCTTTTCTTCTGCGCTGTCCATTTTTAAACTGGTCAGCATGTCTACCTTTAGGCGTTACAACTGGCGATGAAGTTGGCATTTCTTGATGCATCGTAACAAGTGTTTCAGCTTTTTTTTCGGCCGGCTTCGTCACACCTAAACGTGATTCTTTTTCAGCCATTAATTGTTCATCTGATTTTGCATGGGTTGTCACAATCCCTTGCACACTTTGAATCGAAAAACCAAGCTGGACATAAGTATCCATGATGAGCTGTGCATAATCACGTTCCATTTCGACTTTTGTTTGAGCATCGGCGACAAAAACAGAGAGCTTTCCGCCTTCAAACTGATGATCCATCGAAAGCAACGCTTTAGCAAAAGGCATGTCTTTGCATATCTGATCAACCACATAAGGAAAATACTGTTTGAAGTCTTCACGTGTTGGCTGTGTCACATAGGTCACTTCATACCGAACAGATTTAAAGGTAGGCAGGGTTGTAAATGTGATGTCAACTAATTTAATAAATTGAGAAAATAGCCCGACTGCCATCACATGAGGAAATGTAAAAGAAAACTGCATCTGTTGGGTCGATTTAAAAATTTGAACACGCTCAATTTTTACGTCTTCAAACGACTGTCTGACATCCTCTGGGAATTTAATTTGCGTTAATAAAACGCCCATTTCTTTTTGCATGGTTGAATTTCCTCCAGTAAATTTGATCCACTTTCTGTAGCTTCCATTATAACAGATCGTTTGGCAAAAAACCATCCTTCTTTTACGTGACGTTGCTGATTATCTTGACGTTTTCAAGCAATGTGCGACACATCTTTTTGCAAAAAGCTTTAAATTCCATTAAGAAAAGTGCTTGCAACTATATACCTAGTATGGTATAATTTAAAAGAGCTTCTCAAACAGGAGCTTCTAAAAAATTTTAGGAGGTTTTATCATGAAAAGATTCAAAAAAGTAATGTTTGCATTACTACCAATCGCCTTGCTGTTTACAGTAGTGCCTGCAACCGCTGAAGCATGGTCAGCATGGCAAAATGTCAGTATGGAAGTTCCCGTTATTGGCGCTAATGGTCAACCTTTAGCTGCAAGAAGACCAGCAAATGGACAATGGAGACATCAACTAACTGGGAATGCTTTGTCGGGTAGGGTTCAAGCCGAAACAATTGGCGCTAATGCTTGTGGCGTCGCGATTGCCATTGGGAGGTGGACCAATAGACAATCTGCAACACAGGGGCGAACGGCACATGCTGATGCAGCAAGAGAATGGGATGGAAATCGGTCAGGTTGGTCTTTAGAGGCAATTTGCTAATTTTAGGAAAAAGGCAAATTGCCTTTTTTCTTATTAAAGCGATGTGATGATATGAAAAAAATAATTATTGTTTTATTTATGTTGCAATTGTTTGTCAGCATGTTTTATGGGTTGTTTTATTTGCGAAGTGCCAATTTTTACCAATTGGTATTTGAGGATCATTCATTTATAACGTTAGGCTTTGACGAGGATAGAGAAGCCTATGATTTTTTCTTAAATTTAGTTGAAGAAAACGGATTAATTGTTTCACGAGTTGTTTATCCGAATAACGAGACAACATTTGTTTATACGACTGATGTTACATTAGGTGGTCGTATTACTTTGGTTGATGGCGAACTCCCAACAATAGGATCTGCAAATTTTATTAGCAACAAGGCCACTGGAGAAGAAGGTCAGGTTGGTCTGATTGCAGATATTGTTCCGGGGCATCAAATTATCATTCGTGATATGCACCATCCACAGAATTTTGGCTTGGATGGCAGGTATCAAATTAATACGACAAATCGAGCCATTATTGAACCCTTAATTGAACAACTACGAACCCAAGTTCATTATGTCCAGTTATCCGAAGATGTTGTTTCATCTCGGCTTTTACGTACCTTATTCAGTTTAGGAAGGCACGATGGCTTATCAACAGAATTACACATCATAGAATTTACGATTATTTTCCCCACTATTTTGATCTGTATGTTAACGACATTGATCCAATATGCTTTGAAGCAAATAAAATCAAGTGCAGTTTTTTCGATTCATGGCTATTCTTATAAAAGAATTCTTTATTATTTGTCCTGGGGCTTGATAAAACGATTTAGCCTTGCTAGTGTTGTTGCCTATACAGGAGCTCTATTTTATTTTATTTATCTGGGGTATTATGGCTTATTAGGCTCATTTACTAGACTGTTTATGCTAGGACTGGCCAGCTTAGTTGCTTTTTATCTGTGTGTCGTGAATGGTGTAGCATTTTTAATCTTACAAACTTCCAAGGTTTCAACCATCATAAAAGGTCAAAAAATGAGTTTAAGCATTCAGGCATTTAACCATTTCTCTAAATTGGTTTTCACTGGGATATTCTTGTTTTCACTAAGTATAACAATTGCAAATTTTATTCAAGTAAATGAACGCTTGGCTTTAACTGCTTACTGGGAAAAAACAGAAAATGTGTTTCAAATCAGAATTACAGGGCAACTTCCCATGGATTGGGACAGTTTAACCCGCTATGATGAGCAGAAAGTCGCTTTTTATCACAATTTAATCGCTTATCATAATGGATTTATGATGGATTCAGGCGTTGTTCGAATGATAGACAGCTGGGCTGATGAAGAAGATAATTGGGGAGCACCCGTTCTATACGAAGAACGTCATTTATTAGACCGTATAGAGAATGTAGAGATTAGCCCTGGTTTTTTAAGGATCAACCCCATTTATACGTTAGAAGGTGAAAATGCCTATGACCAACTCATTTTAGAAGATGAGGTGTTAAATGTTTTGTTGCCTGAATCGTTGATAATTGATGAGGAAGCTATTCAAGAGGTTTTATTAGCTTCTTATGACAAAGCAGAACGATTAAATGTCATTTATGTTCAAGATAGTCAGTATTATTTCTCTTTTGATCGTTTGGTAAGGTCTATAGAAGGATATCGCATTCGAGATCCACTTGGGATTGTTTTTTCAGGCCCTGCTTTAAGTGCTTTTAGGATAGGAAGTGCCATTACAAACAGTGTTTACTTTGTTGCCGAAACCAACCAACCTTTTCTAGAAATTGAACCGTTGATTCATCAGCACGGTTTGCAGTCACAAATCCAATTTATTGAGTCACTTTATGATGACAATGTTCGTGAAATTAGAAGCATGCAAGCGCATCAAGTTCGACTAATGGGGCTTCTTGTTTTATTGGTGATAACCAACCTTTCGGTCGCTTATAACTTAATCGCTAATTACTTTGAA
>WRKJ01000106.1 GCA_009778135.1 Defluviitaleaceae bacterium | reverse complement strand
ATTTTCTAACAGTGTGACCAATTCTTTCGCCACTGTCGTCTTTCCTGAACCATCCACACCTTCTAGTGTTACAAACATCTTTACTCACCTTATTTACAAAATTTTATGTTTAAATGACAACAGATGAAGACCTATTTTAGAAGTCAAAAGCATACATTAAAGAGAGTTACGCCATCTGACTGTCTACTTTTTAGGAGGTCTCTCATGAAAGAACATCTATTAACCTTATTTTTAGCCTTTACCACTGGCATCACCCTCTTCATTTCTTCATGGATTCATGCTTCAATTGCAGTACCCGTTTTTGATGCCAATGATCTTTTGTTTGAACATCAAACGACACGTGGTCATCTTGTGATCACATTTAATGCTTATGATGACTTCACGCTCTCTTTTTTAAATAGGAACATTAACGGGTTTTCTCAGGTCGGCACTGCTTATGGACAACCCACTGCCCATGAAAGCATTTCTTTGATCAGTTTACCTGCTGATCACCATGTTCCGTTTACAACACATGTCCTCCTTAGCACACATCCCAAACTCCACCACATGATCGTCATCGAATCGGGTTCTCAAATTGCACATGGCGCACATGGGAAAGAAACGACGCGCACTGACACGACCGCTTTCATGGTGGCGTCTACTGATTTAACAGGAGAAGATGTGCTTATTTTAGGACTTGATCAACAGGGTGCCATTCTCGTGGAAATTGAAATTCCTTAACAACACTGTGATCATTGATATCAATGATTTGAACATCGTATTGCTCAGGTGTTATTTGCAGTTTAGCATAAGTTCGAATTAGACTACCACCTCTTGGCAACCAAATACTCCCAGGATTAATAATGAGTACACCGCTTTCTTGTTTCACATCTACGATGTGCGTGTGTCCGTAAAGGATCACATGTGTCGGTGTCTTTGGACGTTCACGACCGACGTTCCAAACCAATGTTTGCGTTCCGCTTCGCACGTCATAACGATGGCCGTGCGTCATCCAAAGTTGATCACCCGATGCTAGTTCCCTCCATTCCTGCTCCAAATAATTTTGATCATAATCCGTATTCCCTTTAACTGCTACAAAGGGCGCCATCATCGGTAAATCAGGTGCCAAATTAGAATCACCACAATGAAAATAGTGCGTCGCATTCGGATGCTGCTTGAGTACTTTTTGCAAACCGCCTTTTTCACCATGGTTGTCACTGACAATGATCACTTCCACTTTCTCATCAAAAGCTAAAAACGTTTCTTTTTGCTTGGACAGTCGTTCAAGCGCTATTTCTTTTCTACTCGCATTTTTATTCACATGCCATACTTTTTCTAAGTATTTTTTCATTCATCATCACCCATGCCCATGATCCTTTCAAGTCTTCTCAATGCATCTGCACGATGACTTATCCTGTTTTTTTGAACGTTTGAAAGCTGTGCCATTGTCTGTTTAAACGGTGGTAAATAAAAAATCGGATCATAGCCAAAACCATTGTTTCCACATTTTTTCTCCCAAATTTCTCCTTCACATGTCCCACGAAGCACTGTTTCTTTTCCATGTTCATCTACCATCGCCAGCACACAAACAAAGCGCGCAGTCCGATCTTTCCTTGGAACATCCACCATTTCTGTTAAGACTTTATCCATGTTCGCATCATCACTTCGCATCTTCCCCGCGTAACGCGCACTATAAACACCTGGTGCACCGTCTAAAGCATCGATTTCTAAACCAGAGTCATCAGCGATGACAGTCACTTTATATTTCAGGGCAATCGCACGCGCTTTAATCAGTGCATTTTCTTCAAACGTCGTTCCTGTTTCTTCAATCGCTTCATCATCCGCTAAATCAAGAAGTGACATCACTTCAAAAGGATAATGAGCCATGATCTGCTTAAACTCACGAATTTTACCAAGATTTTGAGTCGCAAGGATCACTTTTTTCATTTCAAGCACCTCTTTCATTTTTCAAGTAAATAGCTTCGCACATCGGAAATAAAATATAACGACCCGCAAACAATCAACACCTCATGAGACAACAAGTGCGTCATTTCTTGATGAAGCATGACTTGATAATCTTCATGATAACGAGACCCATTGCAATAAGACGCTAATGTTTTCGGGTCAATGGCGTCCACATGCCTCCCTTTCGTAAAAATCAATTCATCAGCGACTTCATCTAACAACGCAATCATTTTTTTAGCATCTTTCGTTCCAATCGCACTAAAAAGAAACTTTTTTTTATGCGTTGGATAAATCGTTTCGACCGTTTTAATCAAAGCTTCAATTCCTTCTAAATTATGTGCACCATCAAGAATGACAGGTGGATCATATCGCATGTGTTCAAAACGACCTGGCCAACTGGCATCTGTCACAGCTGTCGGATCGATGCGATCAAAACCACAAGTCGATCTTAAATACGCCAACATGGCAACAGCAAGCACTGCATTTTTAAATTGGTGTTCACCATGCATCTTGATGTGAATGCCTTGATACGACCCCCAATCAAAGGATACACCTGTTTTTTCCATCGCAACCCATTTCGCATCTGCCAGTGCGAAACATAAGTCTGCTCGCTTCTCTTGGCAAACTTTTTTAAATTCAACGTGCAAAGTCGGATCTTCTTCCGTTGTAAACAAAGGCACCGTTTCTTTAACAATGCCTAATTTTTCTTTTGCACGCGCCAACTGTGTCGCACCTAAAACATCTGCATGATCATGTCCAACATTGGTGATCCCTGTTGCTAATGGTGTAATCACATTGGTTGAATCAAGTCGACCGCCAATGCCTGTCTCATAAATGGCAATGTCCACTTTTTCATCGACAAAGTACAAAAATGACATTAACGTGATCAAGTCAAAAGACGTATAAGCATCAGTTGATTCAGGCAATAGGTCAGTTAACAAGTTGGCATAATGAACGAGTTGATCTGTTCGCATCGGCATGTTGTCAATAGAAAGGCGCTCTCCAAAACAAGTCATATAAGGTGACGTGAAGGTAGCTGTTTTGTAACCAGCTTTCATCAAAGCTTCCCTTGCATAAGAGACAGTAGATCCTTTTCCATTTGTACCTGCAACATGAATCGTCTTTAACTGTCGATGCGGATTCCCAAGCTGATTGAGGATGACTTCAAGGTGATCAAGGCTTCTTCCTCTTTTCTGATTCGTGAATCTGTAAAGCCAATGGATGACTTCATCTTCTGTTTTAAACATTTATCTGACCTCAATTCCTTTTGATATTTCAATGACCAGGTTCAAGCCAGCTACCAATCTCGTTCTGGGTGGAAGAGATTGGCTCACAACCAATGTAGGGGCGACATCCTCAGCATAAACAAACTCAAATTGGACATTAATGTGATGTCGGTCCCCAAAAGCCATCACTTCTGTAGCTGCCCAACCGTGTAAATTAGGCAAGTGCGGACGCCTCGTCTGCCAGAAGAAATAGCCAAGGGTGATCACAATACCTATTGTAAAAAGTAGAGAAAACAAGCGTGTTTTCACCACGCGCCTTCTTTTTTTTCTGATGTGTCCTTTTTTGGTCATCTCAATCACCTCATCAAATGATCTTATCCTATTATAGCCGAGTTGACGGCATAAAGAAAGTATTTTTAAAGTCATGATGCAAAAAAAGACATGCTTATCACACATCTTTTCAAGTCGTCGTGATATCATTTAAATCATATCCATCATTTTCATCAAATATGTTGCATTTGTTGTGAGGGATTTTCCCGATTTCAATTGGTAATCAAAATGAATCCCTTGTTCCGTATACGTCTCTGAAAAACTGTAATTTTGAATACGCATGTGGGTTGCTGCAAGGTCACACAGTTCTAAATCATGGGTCGTAATCATCCCCATCACCCCTAACGCATTGAGCTTTTCAAGAATGGTTTTCGCACCGATTAAACGATCGACCGAATTCGTTCCACGAAAAATTTCATCAATTAAAAAGAGTAGATTCGGTTGCTTTTTTGCCAAATCAATGATGCCTTTTATGCGCTTGAGTTCACCATAGAAAGTAGAAATACCTGCGTTTAAATCATCAGCAATGCGCATCGACGTCATCACATGTAATGGAAAAAAAGACATCTCTTTGGCACACACAAAACTACCTGCACGTGCAAGAATTAAATTAACGCCAACCGAGCGCATGAATGTTGTTTTACCAGACATGTTTGAACCTGAGATAATGAAAATCTGATTTTGACATGTCATATCATTGCTTACACGCTTTTCATTGGTTATTAACGGATGTCCCAGTTGTTTGGCTACCATCATTTTTTCTTCAACAACTGTTGGTAAACAAGCTGACGTCATCACATTGGGTAAATGTGAGAAAGACAAAAGGCTTTCAAATTCTCCCAAGTTGCTAAACCAAGACGCCGCATGTGATGCATATTTGTTCTTCCAAGCTTCAAAACGAATCGCAGTGACCCAATCAAATAGCAACAGACTGTTTAAAATGACAAAAGCCATCCCATTTCGCCGCAGGTTGATCCGCTTTGCAAGCTGTGCCAATTCTTTAATTCCAACTGCTGCACCATGTTGAGATTCCGAAAGAGATGCCTGAATCATTACCAATTTGTCCGACGTGAAAGATCGATGCTGTAACGCATGAATGACAGGTGTATACGCCTCTAAATTATCTGATAAACGAGAAACCTGTGCCAAGTATTGCCCTGTTTTAAACGATGAAATTCCCCAGACAAGGAGTTGACAAGCAAACAAGAATGCAACAGCGAGATAAAGGACACTTAAACGTGTTAAAAAAGTAAATGCTGCGAGTAATAAAAGGATAAGCGGTCCATACAAAACCAGTAAGATCAAGCTTTTACGCTTCATCAAAACCGTTTGATCAGCAAGCCATGTTGGGATAAACTTTGCTGCTGTATGAACGCCAATTTGTGAAAATTGATATTGGATGTCATTTGAAAAAACAAGGTCTTCACTTAATTCTTTAATCGCGGCTTGACGCATCATCAGTTCATCTGCCGTGTAATCAGGGTTTAACAAATCGGCAGCAAATCGTTGACGCCCATGCCATGTATGCGTTGTATTAAGCAATTGAAAAAGAGATTTCTTCCCAACAATGTCTAAATCACTGCCATAAGGATGTTCCTGATTAACAAACTCAGAACCCACATCTGCAAAGCCCGACCACTGACCCGAAATCCGTTCGAGATGACACCGATTAATCGCAACAATCCCTTCGCCATATTTGATACGTGCTTTTAACTTTTCATGATACAGCCAAAACACAACCAAAACAGCAGCGATGACACCACTGATCATCAGCGTCATCGTACGAGCATCACCTGCAAAAATGACATAGATCAAAAAGCCGACAAAACAGATATGGGCTAGTTTGACAAAGCCAATCAGTTTGAATCGATGTTTCTGCTGCTTTAACAGCGCTTCATATGTTTGTATTTGTTGCTCAAATGCTTCCTTTTTCATGTCCGCTCCTTTTTCCTACCCCCGCTCATTCATGACCCATTTGATGCTGTTCACCTTAAAACTTAAACCCACCACGCCCTTTTCCTTTGCCACGCCTTGCTGCCCTGTTTCCACCCGTCATCGCACCCGGCAACATGGCACCACCGCCACCCCGTTGCATGGCCGCTGCTGCACGTTCCATTTGCTTTTCATCCATGTTCGAAAATTTTTTCATCATTTTTTTCATTTCTGAAAACTGCTTGATCAGCTGATTAACTTCCGTTACTTGAACCCCTGCCCCTTTTGCAATCCGGTCTTTACGACTTTGATTAATGACGCTCGGTTCTTTTCGCTCTTTTTCCGTCATTGAATAAACAATGGCTTCGGTACGAGCCATCTGTTTTGGGTCGATATTCACATCTTTTAACTTGCCGCCAACCCCAGGCAACATTTTTAAAATGTCTTCCATTTTACCTAAGCGCTTCATCATTTTCATCTGTTGTAAGAAGTCGTTAAAGTCAAACGTACCCGCCATCATTTTTTCAGCCATTTTCATGTCTTCTTCTTCATCAAATGAATCCTGTGCACGCTCAATTAAAGACATCACATCGCCCATCCCAAGAATACGAGACGCCATGCGTTCTGGATGGAAGCGTTCTAACGCATCTAACTTTTCACCTAAACCGATGTATTTAATCGGCACATTCGTCATTTTACGAATCGATAAAGCTGCACCACCACGGGTATCGCCATCAAGCTTCGTCAAAATAACCCCTGTCAATGACAATTGCTGATGAAACGTATCAGCCACATTAACGGCATCTTGCCCTGTCATGGCATCCACGACCAATAAAATCTCACTTGGATGAACCACTTGCTTCACTTGAGCCAGCTCATCCATCAATGTTTCATCAATATGCAAACGACCCGCCGTATCCACAATAACCAAATCATGATCATGAGCAGTGGCATAAGCCAATGCTTCTTTTGCAATCGCAACCGGTGATTCAGACACACCTTTTTCAAAAACAGGCATGTCTAACTGTTTCCCAAGCGTCTTCAACTGGTCAACTGCTGCTGGTCGATACACATCACAAGCAACCAATAATGGTTTCTTTTTTTCTTTTTTACGTAAAAAATTAGCCAATTTACCTGTTTGTGTCGTCTTTCCAGCACCTTGCAAACCAACCATCATTAAAACTGTTGGGCCAGCCGTTTTAAAATTAATGCCCACTGCTTCAGTGCCCATCAATTTTGTTAATTCTTCATTGACAATTTTGACCACTTGTTGTGAAGGTGTTAAACTCTTCATCACCTTATCGCCAATGGCTTGTGCTTTCACATCTGCAATAAATGCTTTAATGATTTTAATATTAACATCGGCTTCGAGCAATGCCAACCGTACTTCACGAAGCATCACATCAACATCGGCTTCCGTTAATCGCCCCTTTTTCGTTATCCCATTTAAGGCACTTTGTAATTTATCTGATAATGTTTCAAACGCCATGATCCTGTCTCCTTAATTTCTTTCCTATACGACCTCTAATTGCGCAACCAGCTCTAAAACAGCAACGTCATCTGTGCATGCTTTTATTTTATCATAAAACTGACGTCGTTTGCTATCTTTTTCATAAATTTTCAATTTTTCTTCATACCCAACCAATAATTTTTCCGTTCGACGAATGTTATCATGAACGGCATTGCGACTCACACCTACTTCATCTGCAATTTCAGATAGTGACCAATCTTCATGATAATAAAGCTCCATATATTCCTGTTGCTTTTTTGTCAACAACCCTTGATACACATCATACAATTCATTGATCTGAGTCACCTTTTCTAACATGAACGCAACACCTGCCATTCTTCACCCAAAAATCTACAGCGATCATTATACCATATTCTCATTAAAAAAACGAGGGGCGACCAACAAAAACACTGGACCATTTCAAACAAAATAAAAGCTCTATACTGTAGGAGTGGGGGGGTCTCCTACAGTATAGAGCCAAGCAAATGATCATGTGCTTCATCTATGAAAAGATTATAACACATCCTCCCAACTTTCGTCAATACTTTTTTTAAATTTTTTTGAAGAAAATGCAAAAAAAGTATTGCTCAACATCAATATTGTATGAAAAAGCAGTTATTTTAATCAGACGAAAGCGACGTAAAACGATCAATCACGCGTACCAAGCAACAAGGATCAAAGCAAGCAGGCATAAAGCAAGGATAAGCCAATCTAATCGGTGGGTTGGCTTAAAAGTCGCACGTGTGCGTGTTTCAGAATAGCAGCGTGCTTCCATGGCATAGATGAGTTCGTCAGCGCGTCTTAAAGTTCGACTGAGTAAGGGGAAAACCAGCCATTTGATGCGTCTGATTGGATTTTTTCGTAAGGTGACACAGCGTGCCTTTTGTGCGTCGGTCATTTCTAAATAATTGTCAAAGATCATAGGAATTAAAACGAATGTCAGATTGATCATGGTTGCAATACGAACTTCGGGGATAAAAGGAATGGGACGCAAATACCATTCAATGGTGTTTTTAACCGTCGTTAAAGAAGTCGTGCCTGACATGAGGACAGAGATGAGCATCATCAAGATGAGCCGGCTTGCAAAATGAAAGCCATTCGTGAGAAAGACAATGATAAGCATCACGGCTAAAAGTTTCATTTCTTTCATGAGGGTAACGAGTGGTAATTTAGAAACCACTAACCCACAACTGAGTAAACTGAGCAGTATGAGAAACGAAAGCCAACCACTTGCTAAAGTTGCTGAAAACGTCAACACAAACAGACATCCTAATTTTAAGCGACCATCCATCCGATGCAAAACCGTTTCTTGATGGATGTAATGAAAAAAGGTTACTTGAGCCATGTCAGTGATTCAATCCTTTCACCTTGTTGAAGTGGCATTCTAACAGCATGTTTTTCAACCGTTTTAATCACGTCTTCTGGGCGACCATCTGCAACGAGTTGACCTTGATTCATCACGATCAATCGGTTCGCATGTGCCAGCACTTTTTCAAGTTCATGGGTAACCAAAATAATCGTGCTTCCCGCTTGGTGAAGTGCAACCAGTTGTTGAAGGACTTGAACCACGCCAGGATAATCAAGCCCAGTAAAAGGTTCATCAAACATGATGATTTCAGGTTTCATGGCGAGTACACCAGCCACTGCGAGTTTTCGCTTTTGCCCACCAGATAAGGTGTGCGGACTTTGGTTTGCAACTGCACTCAAGCGAACCACTTCTAAAACTTCATCAACGATTTGTGCGACTTCTGCTTGCGGCAAATTAAGATTTTCAGGTCCAAACGCCACTTCTTCATAAACGGTTTGTCCGACAAATTGACTGTCAGAATCTTGAAAAATCAAGCCGATTTTCTTTCGTGCTTCAATGAGGTTGCTGCTAATCGAAATCCCCGCCATTAAAACGTCACCTGTCGTTGGCTTTAACAACCCATTTAAATGACGAATCAATGCTGTCTTCCCAGAGCCATTGGCACCTGCGATGATGATAAATTCACCTTTGTAAACTTGTAAATTAACATGGTGAACACCCATGGTCCCATTTGGGAAAACATGGCTTAAATTTTTAACTTCTAAGATCGGATGATGCGACATGCTGATCACCAACGTTTCATGTTTGCTTTAAAAGGCGGCACGAGTACCTGCCCAATAGCGACAGCGACGATGATTTTGATGAGGGTTCCTGGTAGAAAAGGTGTTAATCCAGCTGCAAGGGCACCCGACCAACTTAACTCGAGAACGACTTTTAACCACGTGACACCTGCGGCATACAGTAACACATTCCCAACTAACAGGGCGATCAACGTGACGCCAATGGATGACTTCATCTTTTCAGTTATGAAACCAATGGATGCAACTAAAAGTAAATAGCCAAATAAAAACCCACCTGTTGGCCCAAAAAATGAAGCGAGACCTGATGCGCCACCTGCAAAGACGGGCAGACCAATGGCACCGAGCACCAAATATAAAATGACACTCATTAAACCGGATTTCCAACCGAGAAACAAAGCAGACACCATAATAAAGAAATCTGCTAAGACGATCGGAACTGGACTGAGCGGTAATGGGAAACTCATATAAGAACCAATAATGATCAATGCTGTAAACAGCGCACAGTAGACGGTTACACGTAAATAAGCTGTTGGTTGTTGATGTGACATATTAAACGAACTCCTCATATAAATTTTAGTCATTGTAACAGAAAATACTTTGATTGTCAAATGATTTTGTCAACCAAAACACGCCAATTGTATATAAATTGTATCATGATTATATGTCGTGCTGCATGCGTTTCACACACCAGGCACTCGAAGTTAAAGCTTGGACTGTAGAACCGTCTTTACAAATTACTTAGAAGATGCTATACTGGTGAATGAAATCAGGGGTCATTTTACGCTTTAGACATTGAAAGGAATGACAATAACATGCCAGTAACGTATGAAATGATGATACATGATCGCTTGCAAGTAGCGGGATTAAGTGGACCACTTTACTTTTTTGACGACGTTTCTTCAACCAACGATATCGCAAAAGAAAGGATCTTATCCCATCCGATTCATGGCGCAGCTGTTGTGGCCACGCGTCAAAGTGCTGGTCGTGGGACATATGGTCGTTCTTTTCTTTCTGAAACAGGCGGGATTTACCTTTCACTCATGATCAACAGTTGCGACTGGCATTTTAAAGCACGCCAATTGGCAACTATTTTTGTTGCGGTTGCTGTTAAGTCAGCAATTGATGACGTACTGGGCATTCAAGTCGATTTAAAATGGGTGAATGATCTGTTCTTAAAAGGTCGAAAAGTCGGTGGTATTTTAACAGAACAACAAGTGGGTTCCGATTGGTTGGTCATTGGTATCGGTTTGAATGTGTCTCCTTTACCGAACGGATTTCCAGATGAATTGAAACAGATTGCCACAACCCTTGGCATGGATGACTTTGATCATGGCATCAAAGCTAACTTAATTGCGACCATCATGAAAAAGATGTTACAGCCTTCTGAATTATCGGATCAAGAAACCGTCTTAAAACAGTATCAAGCAGGCTTATTTATTTTGAATCGTTATGTCTTTATCGTCGATCAAAAAGAAGAATTTGAAGTGTTGGTACAAGGTGTAGATCCATTAGGTCGACTCATTGTTCGAAAAGCATGTGGCGAAGTCTTACATTTACAAGCAGGTGATGTTAGATTGAAACAAAAGGAGGTTTAAAAATCCCCTGTACGCATGATATCCGATCAAACTTACTGGGGATTTTCTTTCTGAAGTAAACTCATCCAATTGAAGATTTCATTAACTGATCTTTCGGATTAAATTTGGTTAAATAAATAACAGGTAAAGCCGTTGATAATGCAACCATTCCGATTGCGGTCGCAAAAAAAGTAACCATCGTCGACATGTCTAAAGAGACGGCATATGCTTGTAGCATTTCTTCACCCGTCATTTGAATTGAAAATCCCATGCTATTAAAGCTACCAACGTTCATGTCTTGGTTCGGAAAGACAGCGGGATTATCAACTAAATCTCGACGCAACGTTTCATGGGTGATATGGTCAGCTGCCATATTTCCAACAAACAAGGCGATCACAATCGCAATCGTCGCCACGCTGATCATTTCAATCAATATTTGTGTGACAATTCGCTTCTTTGATTCTCCTAAAGCCAGATAAATCCCAATCTCCATCCGACGATCATATAAAAACAGTAACATAAATAAGCCCAAGACCATTAAAAAGCCAAAAATCGCCCCAATCATAAGCCAATTAGCAGTATTTTGCATCGTTGACATGGACCTTGAAATGTGGGTGAATTCAGTTCTTAAATCTTCAATCATCCAAAAATCAGGGAGCAATTCCGTAGCTGCCTCATGAAATTGTTCGAGATCTAGCGCATCATAGAGGACAAAAATAATATCTCTGTAATGAAACTGGTCATGATAGCCGCTATCATCTGGATGATACATGTTGACATGTTCGAGCCGTAATAACCCCTCCCGCTTAGCGATCTCAAGGGGGACATACATTCGCCGATTGAGGTCAATATAATTTTGAACATCGACCATTGTCGCATCATCATTGAGCACAACCGTTGGGGTAAAGAGACCAATGACTTCCAGTTCAATGATTTCTGAAGCGAGAACAGATGCGCCTAATTCCCATCCCCCGACAAACGTTCCTGTAACATCAATCTGATCATAAACACGCGCTTCCAATTCAAACGTATCACCCAGTTCAAGTCCATTTTCCTGTGCTAAAGCCAGTGGTAACAGGACAACTGGCTCGCCATGGTCCATTTCATCTTGTGTAAAAACACGTCCAGATACAAGGTCAATCAGATCTGTTTCAACATCAAGTACATTGGCGTAAGTCACACCTTTGACACCAAAAAGCTCACTTTCATTAAATTCAATTCGATAACTGCCCATTCCTAAATTTTGACGTGCGATTTCTTCTTCAAGCCAATCAACACGAGATGAAAAATTTGTGTCCGTCGAAAAGATCAATTCATCACTAAAAAAGAAGCCATAAACCGTATAGTCAAACAGACGCACATAAGGCAACTCACCGATGGCTGTAAATAATGCTGGCGATAATCTTTCTATTTCTGGCCACACATCATAGCGTTCTACATGACCAAGATTGGCTGCCATATCGACATTGATCGTTGCAATGGGCGGAATTTGTCTTAATAAATTGATTTCGGTATTTTCAATCGCTTGCAAAACAGAAATCGCACCTGATGCTAAAAAGCCTAAAATCAAAACAATCAAGAAAAGAAGCGCTGATTTTCCAGCCATTCTTCTCACGCTAATTACTGCTCTTTTAAAAACATTCATTTGGCATAACCTCTATTCAACGACTTCAATAATCAGACGATTAGATGTGAAAAGCGGAAATGAATGTGTTATTGAGTTTCTCTTTTCTGGGTTTGAGACTAAAATGGCCATAAACTCATGATAACCCACTTCATCAATAGCAGGAAGTGTGAAGCGACCATGATCACTGACATGTGAAAAGCCATGTTCAAATGTATCTACCCATAAAAAGGGCTGCGCATTCAAAGAAATTTGTTGCCAGTTAAGCATCCCAAAAATCAAATAATTTTCAAGTTCATACCCTTGTGATGCAAAAGGTGAAGCATAAAACAACAGCTCTATTTCTTTTCCTCGCTCAACTTGCAAATGTAATTCGGGATGACTGATAAAGCCATATGCGTTTAACGAAAAATCTGATGCAACCCACAAATCAACAAATTGCCTGTCTTCTTGACGATACATGATGTCTGAAAATTCAACTGGTTCAAATTGTATTGCACTGTCATTTCCAATGATCAAATCATTGTTTAACACCATGCCCGAGCGCCCCCAAAACACAGCAACATGATTCTCTTCGTTAATGAGTTCCCGATGCGGATCAGCGAAAATACCAACGGTTAATTTACTTGTCGTATTTGCTGCTAAAAAATCAGCATTGATGACAAAGGGAATATCAACTTGATAGCCACGCTCTAAGAAAAAAACAAATTCAGTTGTATACGTCTCTTCCCCATTGACACGAAAAGGAACTTCTTCATAATTTAAAAAGACTTTAACCATTAAATATAAATCATGTGTAGAAAGGTTTTCGGTTTGAGCGACCAGGGTATCATTCACATCTGAAAGTTCAATAACGCCGTAAAAGTGATCTGTCGGCCCCATTTCAAAACCTAATGCTGCTACACCTAGCGACTGTCCAATCCACATATCGCTTTCATTCCATTCCATCATCTCAATCAAACCATCATCAACGATCGGTCTTAAATTCAAATAAGTGACACGAGAATCTGTCTCGCAACCTGTAAGGAAAAAAATAGTAGCGATAAAGCAAGCAGCTACTATTTTTTTACGCTTGTTCATCAATTTTAATCCTCCTTTTTTTATATACCTCAATTCTAGCATACTGGCTTTTATTTGTCAATATTTTTGAATCAATTTATGACATATATTGATTCAAAATGACAGTTAAAGTTAAAAACGACACGATTAACATCAATTGAATGTTAATCGTGTCGTTTGTCTCATCAATCTCATTTTATTCACCAATGGCAAACATTAATTCCGCTTCACAGGCGAGTTCGCCATTTACGCTTGCTTTGGCACTGCCAATGCCAATGGGACCACGTAGTTTTGTGATTTCAACTTCTAATGTTAGGACATCGCCTGGAATCACTTTACGTTTAAATCTTGCCTTATTAATCCCAGCAAAATAAGCAATTTTTCCTTTAAATGCTTCTTGTGATAACAATGCAACTGCACCAGTTTGTGCCAAAGCTTCAATAATCAAAACACCTGGCATGACATGTTCTTGTGGAAAGTGACCTTGAAAAAAAGGTTCATTGGCTGTCACTGCTTTAATCCCGACAACACGCTGCCCAGCCTCTAATGCTTCAATTTGATCAACCAGTAGCATCGGATAGCGATGTGGGATAATCTCTTGAATCTGATTGCTGTTTAATATCATCTGCGATACACTCCTTTTAATGCTTGATTGGCAAAAGTTATGCTTCACCTGTCCATTTTTTAAAAACCACACTGGCATTATGACCACCAAACCCGAGTGAATTACTCATGGCATACATGATGTCTTGAGATCGTCCGACATTAGCCACAATGTCTAAATCACATGCTGGATCTGCTACTTGATGATTAAGCGTTGGGGGTAAAAATCCTTCTTCTAAAGCTTTCACTGAAAGGATGGCTTCAATCGCACCTGTTGCCCCAAGTAAATGTCCAGTTGCGCCTTTTGTCGAGCTCATCGCCAATTGATAAGCATGGTCACCAAAAACAGTTTTAACCGCTTGGGTTTCTGTTTTATCATTTAAAGGCGTTGATGTGCCATGGGCATTGATATAGTCAATGTCTTCAGGTTTAATCCCTGCTGTTTGAATGGCTTCTTGCATGGCACGAATAGCACCTTCACCTGTTTCAGACGGTGCGGTCACATGAAAAGCATCACAAGTTGCGCCATAACCGATCACTTCCCCATAAATTTTAGCGCCACGAGCCAAGGCATGATCTAAATTTTCAAGCACAAGCATCCCCGCACCTTCACCCATCACAAAGCCATGACGTTCTTTGTCAAAAGGAATGGATGCCCTTGTTTTATCGGTTGATTCTGATGTTGCTCGAATAATACTAAATCCTGCGATCCCAACAGGGGTAATTGAAGCTTCAGCACCACCTGCTATCACCACATCAGAAAAGCCACCTTGAATATGACGAAAAGCTGCGCCAACGGCATCTGTAGAAGCTGCACAAGCAGTGACAATGGTATGACAAATGCCTTTTGCACCTAAATGAATGGCCACATTTCCAGCTGCTAAATTGGTTAACACTTTTGGAATGAAATGAGGTGAAATGCGATTTGGGCCAGCTTCTGTTAATTTATTAACTGTTTCTTCAATGGTTTTAATTCCACCAATGCCTGATGAAACCATGACGCCGATGCGCGTTCTGTCTATCTCATCTGTCAATCCAGCATCTTGATACGCTGCATCTGCACAAACAATGGCAAACTGAGAAAAACGATCCAGTTTACGAACTTCTTGCTTGGATAAAACAGTTGTGGGGTCAAACCCTTTAACCTCAGCAGCTAATTTAACTTTGTGATCGATGGGGTCGAAATGCGTAATCTCATCAATCCCGCAAACGCTAGCTTTAATGGCTGCCCATGTATCGGTAAGCGTATTACCGACTGGTGTGATCGCACCCATTCCTGTTATGACGACTCTTGACATTCAAATGTCCTCCTTAATTATTTTTGCTTGTTGTTTCAAAAACGAGATAAAAGCATGCCTATCACGTTCAGATCATGTTCCCATTAGAGATGATGTGAGACGTGTTCATTTTACATCACCAATCCGCCGTCGACATGAAAGACTTGGCCTGTTACATAATTGGCTGCTTCACTGACTAAAAAGCCAACCATATTCGCAATGTCATCAGGTGTTCCCAGTCGTTTGAGCGGGACATTTTCTGTGATTTTAACCTTTAAGTCTTCACCTAAAACGTCGGTCATATCTGTTTGTATAAAGCCGGGTGCAACCGCATTGACATTAATCCCACGAGGTGCAAGTTCTTTGGCAACCGTCTTTGTTAAACCGATCACACCTGCTTTACTCGCTGCATAATTAGCTTGTCCCACATTTCCAGTGACACCTGAAACCGACGTGATGTTGATAATTTTACCTTGACGCTTTTTAAACATGAGCTTTGAAACAGCCTTTGTTAAATAGAAAACGCCTTTTAAATTCACATCAATGACATCATCAAAATCTGCATCTGCCATTCTCAACATGAGGTTGTCTTTCGTGATACCCGCATTATTCACTAACACATCCACCCTACCAAAAGTATCAACCGTCGCTTTAACCAACGCTTCAATCTCTGCTTGACGACCCATATTCGCTTGACACACTTCTGCTTGGACGCCGAATTGTTCACAGGCAGCTTTTACTTCCAAAGCTAAAGCTTCATTTCCTGCATAATTAATCATCACATTAAAGCCGTCTTTAGCAAGTTTTAAAGCAATGGCACGACCGATCCCGCGAGAGGCACCTGTTACAATTGCTGTTTTTCCCATTTTACACCAACTCCTTTAGCACTGCTTCTAGACTTTGCAAATCATGTATATGATGCACCGTTGCCTGTCGATCAATACGTTTTAAAAAGCCAGATAAAACAGCGCCTGGTCCTACTTCAATAAACGTATCGACCCCATCAGCGAGCATTTTCTTCACTGACATTTCAAATAAAACAGGTGATGAAATCTGCGCTGTCATTAATTCCACAAGTGGTCGATCTTGATACGCTGCTGTTGCATTAAAGACAACTGGCGTCACCAATTCTTTGAACTCAACTTTTTCAAGCACTGTTTTCAATTGTTGACCTGCTTCTTTTAAAAGAGAGGTGTGAAATGCACCACTTGTTTTAAGTGGGATCACTTTCCTAATCCCAGCATCTTTGATTAAACGCGTGGCATCAAGCACAGCTGATTTTTCACCACCAATCACCAATTGTTTAGCGGTATTGTAATTGGCAATTTCGACCACACCATCAGCCAAATCAAGCAACGCTTGTAAGGTATCCACTTCCATTCCCAAAACAGCTGCCATCGATGTTGTACCAGCAGGTAATGCCGCTTCCATAATTTGACCCCGTGCACGGACGAGTTTAACAGCATCAATACCGTCTAATGCACCACCTGCAACGAGTGCACTGTACTCACCGAGAGAAAGACCGCATAAGACATCAGGCTTAATGCCCTTTTCTTCTAAAACCTTGAGTAACATCACTTCTACTGCCACCAAGGCTGGCTGGGTGTATGCTGTTTCAGATAACGTTTCAATGGGACCATTAAAAACCAATTCGTTGAGGTCAAAATCTAACGCTTGATCGGCCGCATCAAAAAACGTTTGAGCCACGTTAAAATGCGCATAAATTTCTTTTCCCATCCCCACTGCTTGGGCACCTTGTCCAGGAAATAAAAAAGCAATTTTAGGCATGGATCAACCCTCCCATGTTCAAAGCGTATTCATGCATCAATTCGTGAACCAGTTCTTTTACACTAACGAGCTCATTAATACGATGGCCATTAATGCCTGTAAAAACCAACGCATGTTCATCTAGTTTACCCTCTGCTGCATTCATCAACGCTTCACTGATACAGTAAACAGTCGTTTTCGGAATACAAGGTTCTAAGCAATCAATGCACCAGTTAATCGGGACGCGTTCTACTTGTTCAAGGGTTGTCGTTAAAGACGTTTTTAAAGCACGACCAGGTAACCCAGCTGGACTTTTCGTTAAAATGACATCATCCTTTTTTGCATCTAAAAAGCGTTGTTTGAATTGGTCATCTGCATCACATTCATGGGTGCCAATAAAACGCGTCCCCATTTGCACACCTGCGGCACCAAGTTTGACATACTTGGCAATGTCTTCTCCTGTATAAATGCCACCTGCAACAAAAATCGGAATGGCGCGTTTCGCTTTTTCGATATAAGGCTTGACGACTTCGGTCACATCATGCAAAATTTCAGCTAAATTTTGATGGTCGCCAGATTCAAGTTCTTCTTTCGTAAATCCCAAATGTCCGCCAGCATCAGCACCTTCAATCACGATAAAATCAGGATATCGATCATGTTTACGTTCCCAAGAGCGACAAATTACTTGAGCAGCTTTACCACTTGAGACAATGGGTGCAATGGCAACTTGACTCCCTTTGACGAATTTAGGGAGTTCAAGCGGCAACCCAGCACCGGAAATGATGGCATCTACTTTATTTGCAACAGCTTGCTTCACATAAGCTGCATAATTGGTGCCTTTTACCATAATGTTAACGGCTAGCATCCCTTGCCCTTTTGCCAACGTTCTTGCTTTTTTAATTTCTTCACCTAACGCTTCTAAATTAGATAACAATGGTTTTTTTTGAAAACTTGCTTTTTTAAAACCGGGATTGGCTGCTGAAATGGTTCCCATAGCACCTTGACGCATGACAGAGCCAGCTAAATTACCTAAGGAGACACCAATACCCATTCCCCCTTGAATAATAGGAACTTCCAACACTTTGTCTTTAATTTTTAATAAATCCATGCTATTTACTCCTTGATGTGCGCACGTTCTTGCGCTTAATATGAGCTACCAAAGGTAGCCACCGCTCCTATAGGAGCGGTGTAAAACAACCGACTTAGCCTAATAGTTGTTGCAATTTTTCAAATTCCAGCTCAGCTTCATTAAACAATGTTTCAAGGATGTCTTTTGCTGGCTTGATTTCGTTGATCATCCCAGCAACTTGTCCGATCATGACTGATCCATTGTCCATGTCGCCATTAAAGACTGCTTTACGCAGTGCACCCAATGTTAAATGTTCTAATTCTTCACGGGTTTTACCTGATTTTTCAAGCATCGTGTACTCACGTGCCATCTTATTTTTATAAATACGAACGGGAACACCGACTGAACGTCCTGTCACAACAGTCGATGTATCTTTTGCTTTTAAGAGGGTTTGTTTGTAATTGTCATGAATCTCACATTCTTCAGCTGCCAGTAAGCAAGTCCCAACTTGAACCCCAATGGCACCAAGCGCATAAGCAGCTAACAATTGCTTACCAGATGCAATGCCACCTGCAGCGACAACAGGAACATCAATTGCTTCTACAATTTGTGGCACCAATGCCATGGTCGTCAATTCACCGACATGTCCGCCTGCTTCTGTTCCTTCAACAATGACAAAATCAGCACCAGCTTTTACAACCCGTTTCGCCAGTGCAACACTTGGAACAACAGGTGCGACTAAAATGCCTGCTTCTTTAAATGCTGACATGAAAGGACCTGGATTTCCTGCACCTGTGGTGACGACTTTGATATGATCGGCATATTTTGTAATAATGGGAACCATTTCTTCACAATGGGGATTCATCAACATTAAGTTAACGCCAAATGGTTGGTCCGTTAAGGTGACAATTGTTTCTAAAGCTACTTCTAAATCTGCTGGATACATGGCACCAGCCCCTAAAATACCAAGTCCACCTGCATTAGAAATTGTTGCAGCAAACTTAGCCGTGGCAATATTCGCCATCGCTCCTTGAATCAAAGGATATTTAATCCCTAATAACTCATTTAATTTCATCTTAATAACCTCCTGTAAGTTCAAAGGTGCATGGGATTTTCACCAGTCGTATGCGCACCAATGAGAAAAGCATTGTTTTTATCATCACGATTATGTTATTAAATGATGTCCGTATTGATCTACCATTCAATGAGGATGGTACCGTAAGTTAAGCCTGCACCAAAGCCTGTGAGTACAATTTTCATGCCTTTTTTAAGTAATTGCTTCCGATCCATCACATCTAACACGATGGGAATACTTGCCGCTGACGTGTTTCCTGTATCTTCAAGGGTCGAATAAAATTTTTCCGACGGCACACTCAGTTTCTTGGCAACATGATCTAAAATCCGACTATTGGCTTGATGAAGCACGTAATAGTCAACCGCTTGTGCGTCGATTCCTGTTTCAACAAGGGCTTTATTCACGGATTCACAAACGACACGCACTGCAAATTTAAAGACTTCTTGACCTTTCATGCCTAAGAAGAAATTGTCGGTTTTTTGGCGATTGAACGGGTTGTTAACTGCAATGCCTCCTGATTTCAAAACATCATCAACATCAGGAATTGCGGTGCATGACGTATAAATAATTTGATTTTTTTCTTGATGATTTTCAAGTAAAACGGTGCCGGCTCCGTCACCAAATAACACACAAGTATTGCGATCATGCCAGTCGATCACTTTTGAGAAGGCTTCTGCACCAATGATCAAGCCGTATTTAAATGCATGTGTTTGCATCAAACTCGTTGCGACATCTAATGCATAAATAAAGCCTGTACAGGCTGCATTGACATCAAAAGCCATGGCATTGGGAATGTGAAGATTTTTCAAAACTTGATGTGCAACCCCCGGAATAAAAACATCAGGGGTAGACGTTGCAACGATCACCAACTGGATATCTCTGACGTCCACACCCGTCGTTTCCAAAACAGCCTTTGCTGCTTTCGTCGCTAAATCAGACGTGTTTTCATCTTTGACAAGGTGACGACTTTTAATCCCAGTTCGGGAAACAACCCATTCATCATTGGTATCGACTAATTTTGAAAGATCTTCATTAGAGAGTTTGTTCTGAGGTAAATAGGAACCTGTTCCTAAAATTCTCATCTTTTTAGCCCTCCCATTTTTTGAAATTTTTGATAACGCTGTTCCGTCACTTCAACCGCACTCAACTTCATTAATTCAGACAATCTCGACGTTAAAGCCTCTTTTAAAGCAGGGATGAGCCATTCTGGATCTTCGTGAGCACCGCTTAAAGGCTCTTTAATGATTTCATCAATGATACCAAAGCCTAGCAAATCATCAGCGGTTAATTTCATGATCCCTGCTGCTTCTTTGGCCCGTGTTGCATCTTTATATAAAATACTTGCAAATCCTTCGGGAGATAACACAGAATAAACGCTATGTTCAAGCATGATCAAATGGTTACCGCCGCTAATGGCAAGTGCACCACCTGAGCCGCCTTCTCCAATGACAACAGTAATGACAGGTACTTTGAGTCCCATAAATATCATCAAACAACGGGCAATGGCTTCAGCTTGACCACGTTCTTCTGCCCCAACGCCGGGATACGCACCCGGTGTGTCAACAAACGTCACAATGGGTCGACCAAATTTCTCAGCTTGCAAAGCCAATCGGATGGCTTTTCGATAACCTTCTGGATGCGGCATTCCAAAGTTGGATTTCACATTCTCATCAAGGGTTGTCCCTTTCACATGACCGATAACGGTCACAGGCAAGTCGCCTAGCATGGCGACACCTCCGATGATCGCATCATCATCTCCGTACAAACGGTCGCCATGAAAGGCTAAAAAATCGTCAAACAATTGCTCAATATAAA
This sequence comes from Defluviitaleaceae bacterium, assembly GCA_009778135.1. GTDB lineage: Bacteria > Bacillota_I > Bacilli_A > MOL361 > Turicibacteraceae > WRKJ01. The sequence goes on along the minus strand of WRKJ01000106.1, from coordinate 34,920 downwards.
ACTTAGTATTGGGGCGTTTTGGATGTCTGGCCAAATAAACTTTATCATAAGCATCTAAATTTTGGTAAACTTCTGCTTTCATCTCATCGATGGCTTTCGCTAAGTTTTGACGCAACTTTTGCATTTTGACATCATTTTCGTCAAGGCCAGCCAGCTGGTTACGTAGATGTTCAATTTGATTTTCAATTTCTTTTAAATCCATTATTTGCTACCTCCCACACGATGCATCTTGGAAAGACGTCTAATGGTTTTGACCAATTCAACGCGCGGGACAATCATGTCAACAAACCCTTTTTCAAGTAAAAATTCTGCTGATTGAAAACCTTTTGGCAAGACTTGTTTAATGGTTTGCTTAATGACCCTTGGACCTGCAAAACCAATTAAAGCTTCAGGTTCTGCAATGATAATATCAGCTACTGTTGCAAAAGAAGCACTGACGCCACCATAAGTAGGCGATGTTAACACACAGATGTATAACAACCCTGCATCTTGATGCTTTTTAATGGCAGCTGTCGTTTTCGCCATTTGCATGAGTGACAAAATGCCTTCTTGCATCCGAGCGCCACCAGAGGTGGCAAAAATAAGCAAAGGTAACCGTTCGTCAGTTGCACGTTCAATTAAGTTCACTAATTTTTCACCCACGACAGTGCCCATGCTTCCCATTAGAAAATGACTATCCATGACGGCAATGGCGTAAGTGAAACCCGAAATGTCTCCAATGCCACAACGGACAGCTTCTTTTAAGCCACGCGCCTGTAGTTGTGCAAGTTTTTCTGAATAGCCGGGCATTTCCAACGGGTCGAAGCTGACTAAATCAGCATCCATTTCTTCAAAGCGCCCTGTGTCAATTAACGATGCAAGCCTTGCACTGGCTGTCATTCGAAAATGATGCTGACATGCGGAACAAACGAAACTGCCAATGGCTAAGTCTTCTCTTAAAAGATGTACATCACATTTGGGACATACTTCAAATAGACCATCCGGTACATCAATTTCTTTTTCTTCCACTTGGCGACTCCGCACGACGCCTTGAAAATCTTTAAGTTGTTTCTTTCTGTTTTTAAAAAAATCAAGCATTTAACTTCTTCCTTTCCATAAATGTAGAAATACCGAGAACCCAACTGCCTTTTCAGCGTGAAGTTTTCACCTCAATTTTTAACCCTTTTAGCGCGTGTTGATACTGCTCAAAGTGATTCGTTTGAGCGTTACACCTTGCATATCGACTTAAAAACCGAGCTACTTCTTTCCTTCTGCCAATTCTTCTAAAAACTTGCCGACAAAACTGGTATCAAAATCACCTTTCACATAATCGACATGATGCATCATATAATAGTGAAACTCATTATTGGTCGTAATCCCATCAATAAATAACTCTTCAATGGCTCTGCGCATCTTTTTGATGGCTTCTAAGCGATTTTTCCCATGAACAATCAATTTCAAAATCATTGAGTCGTAAAAAGGAGAGATGGTGTAATTCGGGTAAATCATCGTGTCAACCCTGACACCAAAGCCACCAGGAAGAATCAAATTTTCAATTCTCCCAACAGAAGGCATGAAACCATTCATCGGATCTTCAGCATTAATCCGGCACTCAATGGCGTAGCCATTCACTTTAACATCTGCTTGGGTAAACGATAACTTCGCACCTGCAGCGACTTTAATTTGCTCTTTAATCAAATCAATACCCGTGATCATCTCTGTCACAGGATGTTCGACTTGAATACGGGTATTCATCTCAATAAAATAATAATTTTCGTCTTTATCGACAATGAATTCTAACGTTCCCGCGTTGTTATACTTGGTCGCACGTGCCAGCTTGATGACATCAGCTGCCATGGCATCTCTCGTTTTGTCACTTAAACCACGACACGGTGCTTCTTCAATCATTTTTTGATGATTTCTTTGAATGGAACAGTCTCGTTCGAATAAATGAACATAATTCCCATGAGCATCACCCATTAACTGAAATTCGATATGTTTGGGGTTTACCACGTATTTTTCTAAATACACACTGTCATCACCAAAATTTGCTTTTGCTTCACTTTTAGCAATGTTAAACAAGTTGATGAAATCTGCTTCATGTTCCACCACGCGCATGCCTTTTCCACCACCGCCATTGGTGGCTTTAATTAAAACAGGATAACCAATGGTTTTTGCAACTTCAACTGCCTCCTCAGCAGTCGTTAAATTGCCTTCACTTCCTGGCACAACAGGGACGCCCGCTGCAATGGTCACTTGACGTGCACGAGATTTATTTCCCATTTCTTCGATCACATCTGCATCAGGACCGATAAAGACCATGCCACATTCGGTAACCAAACGTGCGAATTTAGGATTTTCAGACAAAAAGCCAAATCCTGGATGAATCGCTTCTGACTTGGTTAAAACAGCTGCAGAAATCACATTTTCCATATTTAAATAGCTTTTAACCGCAGCAGCAGGTCCCACACAAATGGCTTCATCAGCCAACTGTACATGGAGTGCTTCTTTATCTCCTGTCGAATAAATAGCCACTGTTTCAATGCCCATTTCTTTACACGCACGAATAATTCTAACAGCGATCTCACCCCGATTGGCAATTAATATCTTTTTAAACATGTTAATCACCTATCTCCATGAGCACCTGATCAAATTCGACCACATCACCATTGTTCACATGAATGGCAACAATGACACCAGACTTTGGTGCTTTAATTTCATTTAACACTTTCATGGCTTCTAAAATGCAAAGGGTCTCCCCTTCGCTTATCCTTTGTCCGACTTCAACAAAAGGTTGCGCCTCAGGAGATGAAGCTTGGTAAAAAACGCCGACGAGCGGTGCTAGTACCTGGGTTGTCGCTTCTAATGCTTGCGCTTTTACAACGTTTTGGGATGCGTCTACCGGTACCGGTGTTTCAACTGGTGCTAATGGGACATCTCCTGCGCTAATGACTCCTGTAACAGGACTCACTGTTGGTGCGACGACGACAGGCAGTTCCTTTTTTTCTTTCTCTAATGTAATGATTTGATCACCTTTGACCCATTCTAATTTAGAAATAGATGAATGGTCTAATGTTTCAATCAATGCTTGAATGTCTTTCATGTCCATTTTCATAAACCCTCCATTTGTCAATACGACCTCAGCCAAATTTTGAAAAAGCTAGGTTTCCCTAGCTTTTCACAGTTACGCTTTTTTGGCTTCTAACAATTTAACAATGTCACCAATTGTTACAAAAGCCTGTGCTTCAGCATCTTCAATTTTAACATCTAACTCATCTTCAAGTTCCATGATCAATTCAACTGCATCTAAAGAGTCAATCCCTAAGTCATCTTTAAGTGTTGCTTCTAACGTAATTGCACTTTCCTCTAAATTTAACGCCTCTGCGATTAAAGGTTTAATTTGTTCTAACATGAAAATCACTCCTATATTTAACTAAATCTCTTCGTTCATTTCCCAAAAAGACTTGTTTGGTCTTTCATATTATACCGCAAATTAGTTTGATTGTCAAATATTTTTTTGTGTCAAATTAATTTGAAATAAAATGTTGTTTTACACAAAAAGACTTCAAGCAAGTGTCATGAACTTGATGAAATCTTTCAGTTATTGTGAAGCTATCCACGAAATTTAAATAAATCATCCCATGTTGTTCTAAAGTCATCCGTTAATCGTGAAAAATGACCGTTATGCTCAATCATTTTAGCATGTTCAGCTGTTTCACCATCACGGAAATGATAACCACCTAACACACGACCATTGTGACTTAAAATATGAACCGTACGAGCTTCTCCTTGATAATCACCTGTATAACGGTAAACATCAATGTCTTTATTCAAATAATCACGGGGTTCCACCCAAGTGTGTCTCCAGCCATGAAAAACATCACGATCAGAAGCTTTCGTTTGATCTAATCGATACTGGTGATGATAAGTGTGCCCGTTTGGATTGACCACATTTTGAAACCCGAGTCCGGAAACAAAGTCATAATGTTGATCTGAACCATGATGTGCGACACGATCATTCGTGTGACGCGTCGCTGAATGTCGATGATCTCGATCTCTCATTGTCGCATGATGAGGTGCGACATGTCGCTGATGATCTGAGTGACTTGCATAATCATGGCTTCTTTCGGCACCACGACACCCTGTTAACGCCAAAACGGCCAACGCACCTGTAACTAAAAGTTTTTTCTTCATGATGAAACCTTCCTTTCGATTTTTGTTACCTGTTTATGTTTGCCGAAAAAAGAAAGTTTATGCAATGAAGAAAAAATTATTTTTAAATTTTTTGATGGTGTAAAAATGAGTTGATGTATCCCACCCTTTCGGTTTGCGAGGGGTAACAAACGAATGTAGGATACGTCCTATCTAAGTTTCAACCACGCCCACTTGCGCGGCTTTCGCCTTGCAGAGGCAGTGACTTACCATTTTTTGAAAAAAGACTCAAAAAACGGTAAACCACTACCGAATTGTAAGACTGGTCTTTAGCACGAGATGATCAGCCCAATATTGCATTATCACTTTAAATTTTTAAAGTGACACCATTAAAGACCTGTTAACATCTCTTTGACAACGACACCATCAACAGGTTCTAATGTTAACCCGAGTAATTGAGCCCAAGTCGGTGCAATGTCAATTAAAGACATCTGATCAACCCGAACGCCTGATTGAACACCAGGTCCAGCCATGGCATAAAAAGTTGCATAATCCGCCTTCTCTGTTGGATGATAGCCATGATCTGCCCGCTTTCCTTTTTCTCCACCACCAAGAAAATCGGTAAAGACATAGCCATTTTTCGCTTCTAACATAAATGCACATCGCTCATCTGCACCTCGTTGAGCTGCTTCATGACCTGTTAAAATACGCGCAATGCCATTTTCAGAAACTGTTTTTAATGTGTCAAGATAGCGCCTGAGGTCATCTCGATCAACAGCGTCATTTTTCGTATAGAGATAAGCACTCCCACCATTGCTTTTGGCCAATGCTTGCCAGTTCGTCACTTTGCTATTTTCAAATGCGAGCCAACCTGCTTGTGATAAAAGATGGTTAAGGGGAATTTTCGTCTCGTAATCAAGTTGAAAGTGATCACCTAAAATAACGACTGTTGTTTGATCTAGTAGATCTACTTCTTTTAATGTGTTGATGATGTGCGTAAAACGCGCTTCTAATCGATCAATCGCGTGATAAGCTTCTTTTGAACGCACACCATGATCATGGCGTGCCGTATCTAAATCTGTAAAATGAACCAACATCAAATCAGGTGACTTTGTTTTCAACGTATGACACACACTTTCAGTAACAAAATCATCGAGATGAGGTTGTTTGATCCCATCAAGCAAATGACCGTAACGTTTAAACAAGTCTAAAATAAAACGTGGAGAGCCGTTACGCAAAGAAGTCATCACTTGGTTGTCCCATTTCCGATTTGGAAAAATTTCTGGCAAAACATATTGAATCTTCGACTTGGCTGTGACAGGCCATAAAAAGGCACCTACTGTCATACCAGATGCGATGGCTTCGTCATAAATGGTTGATCCTTTAATGTATTTTCGTTGCCAATGCCAATCAGGTGCATTCACACGTTTCGGTTGCAACAAGGTGTTACTGATCACACCGTGATGATTCGGTAATCTACCTGTTACAATACTCGTGTGACACGCATACGTAACCGATGGATAAATGGAACTCACATTGGTGCAAATCGATGCTTGCTCAAAAAATGCCTTAAATGCAGGTTTTTCTTTCATGTATTCAAAATCTGCGCCACCGAGTGCATCAAATGATAAAACGAGTAACTTTTTTTTCATTTCAAAACCTCATTATTGTTTATTTGCTGTGCCAGAGTCGTGATCTAAATAGTGATCAATGCGATCCATTTTCACAGAGACAAGTGTTGTGATCCCTTGCTCCTGCATGGTGACACCGTATAACCTATCGGCCTCTTCCATAGTACCGCGACGATGGGTCACCACAATGAATTGCGTTTGGTCACTGAAATGTTTCAAGTACTTGGCATATCGTGTCACATTGGCTTCATCTAATGCGGCTTCCACTTCATCTAACATACAAAATGGGATCGTTCGTACTTTTAAAATGGCAAATAGCATGGCAATCGAAGTCAACGCTTTTTGCCCACCAGAGAGTAACGTCGACGTTCCTAATTTGGTGCCTGGTGGTCGTGCAACCACTTCAACACCGGTATTTAATAGATCATGGGGATCTGTTAAAACAAGATCTGCTTGTCCACCACCAAATAATTCAGTAAACGTTTCAATATAGTGAAGACGGACTAAATCAAAGGTTTCTTTGAATTTCGTTACCATTTCATGATCCATTTCGTCAATGGAAGCTTGGAGATTTTCAGCAGCGATGATTAAATCGGTACTTTCACTTTCTAAAAAATCATAGCGTTCTTTAACCCGTTCATATTCATCAATGGCACCTGTGTTCACTGAGCCAAAACCAGCTAATTGCCGACTTAACCCTTGAACCTCTGTTCGTGCCCCGGCAACATCTGATCGCAGTGGATAATGCAAAAGGGCATAATCAAAAGTCATCTCATAGTCACGCTCGAGTTTTTCAATGGCGAGATCGATTTTAACATCTAACTTTCCCATCACACCCGAGAGCTGATTCAAAGATGAATGGACATCATTCATCGTGCGACGTGCTTCTCGGTTTTCAATTTCCAATGTTTTCAACGTTTCTGTCAACGCAATGAGTTGTGTTCGTTCTTCTCGAATTTGCGTCGTGATGTGTTCTTTTTCTTGTTCAGTTTGCACCATGTCGTCTTCCAAGCGACGCAAAGCGACTTGAAATTCATTTTCTGTTGCATCATGATTGTCTAAAGTTGTTGCGACTGTTTTGACTTCACTTTCCACCCGTTGACATTCAGCAGTTAATCTGTTAACCTCGCTTTGTTGACTCTGTAATTGCGTTTTTAAAGTGGCAACTTCAACTTTCAATTCATAACTTGAACGCAACCGTTGGTCATGCGCATGTGCGAGTTGAGATTGAAGGTCTTGAACGATGGCGCTTTGCTGAATCACGCGCGCTTGAAGCGTTTGTGCGTGTTGCGAAGCTGCTTGCTTTTTAACTTCCAAATTGAGGAGGGTGTCTTCTAATTCAGCAATTTGTTGGCGTTGCTTTGTCAGTTGCTGATTTTGTTTCAAGACAGAAGCGCTGTTTTTGCGATTCATGGCACCACCTGTCATAGAGCCACCTGGGTTGACCACATCTCCTGTCAATGTGACGATTCGGAAACGATGACTTGTCATTCTTGCCATTTGATTGGCTGAATCTAAATCTTTAGCGATGATGACATGTCCAACCAAGGATTCAATCACGCGTTGGTAGGTGACATCAAAAGCCAAAGCTTCACTGGCGAGGGAAACAAAGCCTGTCATGTTCTGGAGATTCCTTAAAATAGGTGGTGCTAATTGACGAGATTTCATCACATTCATCGGCAGAAAAGTCACGCGTCCCAAACGATTTTCTTTCAAATAAGCAATGGCTCGTTTGGCATAACCGTCATGTGTTGTGACCACTTGGCTGGCAACAGGTCCTAAAATGACATCAAATGCAACTTCATACTCACTGGGAATGGTCACAAGCTCGGCAACTGCCCCTTCAATGCCAGCTAAAGCACCCTTTTTTTTCGCTTGAAGGACGTGTTTGGTGCCTTCGCTAAAACCAACAAAGTCTTCTTTTGCATCAAGTAAAAAGTTTAACTGTGACTTTGCAGAAGCCAGTTGGTAAGTGCCATGCTGATTTTGTTGATGAAGCTTTTTTAGCACTTGCTCAGCTTGCTCAAAGGCGCTTGAAGCTTCTTGAGCAAGCAAGTTGGCTTTTTCAATGGCCGCTTCTAATGGGACAATGTGCTTGATGCGATAAGCTTCTTGGTCTGCTTGTTGTTTCTCATCTAATTGAGCATGCACCCCTCGTACAGCTGCTTCAGCTGTTTTGATTTCTTCTTGTAAACGAGTTAGCATCACTGTTAGTTCTTGTTGACGTCCTGCTAGCTGGGCCTTGTTCATGCTTGCATGTGCGATGCGCTCTTTCATCACATCTGCTTCTCCACGTTTTTTTTGCACCCGTTCTGCACGCCTTGTCAATTCAAATTGAAGCTCTTGGATCTGATGCGTCAATTCATGATGGGCATCGGTTAATTTGGTTTGGGTCAGCGCATCAGCTTCTGTTTGTTTCGTTAAGGTCAGCATTTGAATCGTCAACGATTCGTTTTTGCTTTTCAGTTCACTTAGCTCGTCATGATCGCCTTTAATATCATGTGCCAATAAGCGAATTTCCAAATCAGATAATTTTCCTTTAACGGTTAAAAACGCTTTTGCTTCTTTCGCTTGGATGCGAAGGGGTTCGAGTTGGTTGTCGAGTTCGTTCAAGATGTCTTGAACCCGTTGAAGGTTTTCATGGGTATACGTCAGCTTTCTCACGGCTTCTTTTTTGCGCATTTTATATTTTAAAATACCCGCAGACTCTTCCAAGATCAACCGTCGATCTTCAGGTTTTCCTTCAATGACTTGTTTCACTTGATCTTGAGAAATCATGGATAATGAATCATGTCCAATTCCTGAGTCCATAATAAGATCGGTGACATCTTTTAAACGTGCTTTTTCACCATTGATTAAATATTCCCCACCACCCGATCGATAAACCCGTCTTGTCATGCTCACTTCACTGAAATCAAGGGGCAAGTCTCGGGATTCATTATCAAGTACAATGATGACTTCTGCCATGTTTAACGCTTTTTTATCATCTGTTCCAGAAAAAATAAGGTCTTCCATTTTACCACCGCGCAAAGATTTGACAGACTGTTCGCCTAAAACAAATCTAATGGCATCAGATACATTACTTTTCCCACTGCCATTGGGTCCCACAATTGCTGTTAATCCTCGGTCAAAATGAATCACCGTTTTTGTTGCGAAGGATTTGAATCCAATGGCTTCTATTCTTTTTAAGTACATGATATCACCGAATGTTTAAAAGTTTTGCGTATGACTCGTTTTTCAAAAAGCAACCCATCGACATTTTCTTCAACGAAAAACATTGACTGTTGATGAAAGTCTCCAAAAATGTGGTCACACCTGAACGCTTTTTATGCTTTGATTATACCATAATTTCACCCTTTCTACCAGAAATTTTCGCTCTATTCGACGCTTTTAAAAATTAAAGGGTTAACATTTTGTAAAAATTCAATTAAAATATTGTAAAGTTTTCAATGATCCGTTATAATCAAACAGGATCAAAATTCAGCTCCCCCAGAAGTCCTATATTTAGATGAAAGTAGTCAATCACTACTATCGGAGGTTAAGTAAATGACGTTCTTAACGAACATACTATCGAGCGTACCCGCTCAACTTGCAAGTGCCATTTTTATCTTTTTATTCGGTTTACATTTTCTCGCAGAAGGGTTGAAAAATGCAACACAGGACCATTTGAAACTATTTTTTGATAAAGCGATTAAAAACCGGGTTTTCGGCGCCATTTTCGGTACCATCATTACAGGTTTGACACAGAGCTCAACAGCTGTAACAGTGATGACCATTGGCTTTGTCAATGCTGGTTTAATGACGTTGTTACAAGCTGCGAGCATCATTGTCGGTGCCAACATTGGAACAACTTTAACGGGTCATATGATGACGATTCGCTTCGATGCTTTTGTTCCGATTTTAATGATGGTCGGCGGTCTCATGTTCTTATTTGTTAAAAAAGAAGGAACGCGGCAATGGGGAATGGTTTTATTTGGATTTGCGCTCTTTTTCATCGGCTTGACAGGGATGTCAGACGCCATGCGACCATTACGAGATGCGCAAGCCTTTATTGATCTCATTTTGTGGTTAGATGGCCGAATCTTACTCGGTATTTTAGTCGGTGCAGGTATTTCAGGACTGCTCAACTCTTCAACGGCTTCTAAAGGCATCATCATCATGCTTGCTTATCAAGACATTCTCACATTAAACATTGCGTTGCCCATTATTTATGGGGTGAACATCGGGACATGTTTCACCGCTTTATTATCCAGCATCCAAGCCAATAAAAATGCCAAGCGTGCAGCCCTCTTTCACCTCCTTTTTAGTGTGGTCGGGACGTTGATCTTTATCCCGATTACCATCAACGGTTGGTTTGCCAATTTTGTCATCAACTTAAATTGGCCAGGGAATACGGATTATGCCGCTGTTCAAGTTGCAAATGCGCACACTTTTTTTAACATTGCCACTGCATTTGTGTTCTTACCTATTCTAACGCCTGTGTTGAAATTCATTAATTTGTTCATTAAAGATGATGATTCAAAGGAAATACTCAACCCTTTAGATACGCGTTTTCTTGACAATCCAGCGATTGCTTTTGATCAAGCCTTCAAAGAAAGCTTGCGCATGCATGATCTCGCCATTACGAATTTAGAAATCGCATCAGATGCTCTACTTCGAAAAAAAACAAATAAACTGCATAAATTTTTTGCGAATGAGAAAAAAATTAATCAATTGGAATATGAAATTTCAGACTTTCTTACCTCAATTCCAGCAGAACATTTAACAGAATCCATTTCAGCCAAAATTGCATCAATGATTAAAATCACCAGCGACATTGAACGCATTGGTGATCATGCAAAAAATATCGCTGAAGCGGCACAAGAATTAAAAGAAACAGAATTGTCTTTCTCAGAAGTTGCTTTTAATGAATTGACAACGATGTTTAAGCAAACATTTGCGGCTGTTAAAGCTGCTTACAACAGTTTTGAAGAAAATGACATTCAACAAGCAGCTGTCACCATTGCTTATGAAAATGAAATTGACCTTTTAGAAGAACAATTACGTGACCATCACATCGACCGTTTAAACAAAAAAACGTGTCGCCCACGTTGTGGCCTTATTTTCTTAGATACACTTTCAAATTTGGAACGCATTGGTGATCACAGTAAGAACATTGCTGAATATGTGATTAAATCAAACAGTGCCGTTTGAACACATTAAAAAGTTAAAAGCGACTCGATCACAAGTTTCCACTTTGATGACATTGGCTTTTAACTTTTTTAATCTTTCTATTTTTTCTCGTTTTTCTTCATTTCATTCCAAATGGCAAAGGCTTCTTCGGGCGTATTTGCGGTTAAATCACCAAACACATGAGGATGGCGACGAATCAGTTTTTCGTTTAACGCTTGAATCACATCATCAATGTTAAACCAACCGGATTCTTCACCCATTTGAGCATGCATCATGACTTGTAATAAAACGTCACCGAGTTCTTCAATAAGATGATCAATGTCTTCTCCATCAAGTGCTTCAAGTAATTCCTCAGTTTCTTCCCGCAAATGTTTTTTTAAAGACTGATGCGTTTGCTTTCGATCCCACGGACAACCGGCTGGACCTCTTAAAGTGGCAACCGTTTGACGTAAAGACGAGAATGTCTGTGGCAATAACGCATCAGCTGCTGGTGGTACATAAACAGTTGTTAAGTTACTTAATGTTGTTTCATGATCCAATTGATATAAGGGAACCTTTTTGATGACTTCTTCTTTAGAACCCAATGCTGTGACAATGACGACTTCATCATCAGGAGATAAACTTTCCAATAAAATAAGCTTCACATGAGATGCGATCATCTCATCATAAACTTGACAAAACACCAGATGTTGTCGAAAAGACAGCTGAATCGGATCAAAATCGGTTGCATCTAACAGTTGAAACCCTTCAATGGGATCGATTTTTAAGCGTGTGAACAGTTCATCTAAAAAGCTTTGTCCCCCTTTAATTTCAACTTCGACATGTGAAGCCAGCAACAACTGAACCACGCGTTCAGCAACCATCGGATGACCCGGCACTGCATAAACAAGATCTCCTTTTTGATGAGCTGCTAACAATGTTTCAACCATCTCTTCGTACACAGCTTCAAAAACATCATGACGTTCATAAATGTGATCAAACGTTGTGAACGTCAATCCTTCAGCCATGAGTTCCGTGACAACTGGATGCTCTTTTGTTCGTAAGAACACCGTATCTGCTGCTTGCAACAGTCGATACACCCCTAATGGCAATTGATCGAGCGTTCCTGGACCTAATCCAACAATTGTGATCATCTGATTTCCTCCTAACGTCCTTTTTTACGCTTCAAACCCAGCAATCAACTCTGAAAGTTCTTCCCAACGGTCCATTTTCTCTTCGAGGGCTGCTTCTATTTGACCTTGTTCTGTTACCAGTTGTTGTGCGCGCGCATAATCACTTCCTGTTTCATTCAAATCTGCGATCACGATGGCAAGTTGAGATTCAAGTTTTGCAATATCATCTTCAATCGTGTCCCACTCACGCTGCTCTAAATAAGACAATTTCTTTTTAATCGGTTTTGGTTTTTCTTTAACGATCGATTCTTTTCGTGCTGGCTCACTGATTGAAGAAGTTGTTGCTTTTTCTTTTTCCAAGAAATCTGTGTAAGCACCTAAAGCCAGTTGAACCTGCCCATTTCCTTTAAGAATGATGAGTTCATCCACGACTTTATCTAAGAAATAACGATCATGAGAAACGGTGACGACGACCCCTGGAAAAGTTTCAAGATAATCTTCAAGAATGGTCAACGTCTGTGTATCTAAATCATTGGTTGGCTCATCTAAAAAAAGTAAATTCGGTTCTCCCATCAAAAGCTTTAACAAAAACAGCCGACGACGTTCTCCACCAGAAAGCTTTGAAAGCGGCAAACCATGCATAAAAGTTGGAAATAAAAACCGTTCAAGCATGCCAGATGCAGATAAAGTCTTGCCATCGGTCGTATGGACCACTTCTGCTACTTCTTTAATATAGGCAATCACGCGCTGGTTGAGATCCATCTGCTCGGTTTCTTGCGTATAATAAGCCCATTTAACGGTGATTCCCCTTTCAATTTTTCCTGTATCAGGTGGGATCAGACCTGCCATCATGTTCAATAAAGTCGATTTCCCACTGCCATTTTCTCCAATAATGCCGACACGACCCTGTGAACCAATGAGGTAAGTCATATTTTCAAAGAGCTTCTTTCCTTCAAAAGATTTGCTGACTTGCTCAAGTTCCAATACTTTTTTACCCAGTCGATGACTTGATAAGGACATGTCGATTTGTTCTTTTTCTATGGGGCCTTTGGCTTCTTTTAATGCTTCGAAACGATCAATTCTTGCTTTTTGTTTCGTTGTTCGTGCTTTTGCCCCACGACGGATCCATTCCAGTTCGCGTTTAAATAACTGTTGTCGTTTTTCTTCACTTGCAAAAGCCTGTGCTTCTCTTAATGCCTTTGCTTCTAAAAAGGTGCTGTAATTGCCTGTATACGCATGAAGTTGACCGCCATCTAATTCAAGGATTCGATTGGTGATGCGATCCAAAAAATAGCGATCATGGGTTACAAATAACAATGACCCTTGATAACGAGCCAAATAGTGTTCTAACCATTGGATCGTCTCATGATCCAAATGATTGGTAGGTTCGTCTAAAATAAGTAAATCGGGCTGTTTAGCAAAGCAACTGGCCATGGCGACTCGTTTTCTTTGACCGCCAGAAAGATATTTCATTTGTTTGGATAAGTCTGTCATCCCTAACTTCATTAACATGGATTTAATCTGAGTATTCGCATCCCAAGCCTGTGTGGCATCCATTTGTTGTTGCACTGTAAATAAAGCGTTTTGAATACTTTCATCTAAAGGATTTTTTTCTAAGGCAAGCAAGACTTGCTCATACTCACGTTGCAGTTGGATTAACGGGTTGTCACCACTAAAAACTTGCTGTAACACGGTTGCTTCTTCATCCATGTCAGGTTGCTGCGACAAATAAGCAATGGTATACCCTTTAGAGGTGTAAATTTGACCTTGATCTGGTACATCTTGAGCAGCAATGATTTTTAATAAGGTTGATTTCCCTGTCCCATTAATGCCGATTAACCCAATTCGGTCACCCTCATCGATGGTGAGAGAGAGATGATCAAACAACACCTTTTCACCATATGACTTGCACATATTTTCTGCTGTTAGCTTCTTTGCCATTTTACTTCCTCATTTCTAAAATAAAAGACAGGTGTGACCTTACGAACAATCATCGGGTTATTCATCAAACAGATCAGCGAACAAGCCATAAATATACTGTTCAATATCAAAATGAACCAAGTCTTCCGGTTTTTCTCCCAGTCCAACAAATTTAATAGGTGTGCCAATTTCATTTCGGATCGCCAAGACGATCCCCCCTTTTGCCGTCCCATCTAACTTCGTTAACACAATGCCACTCACATCTGCAACTTCCATAAACGTCTTCGCTTGACTCAACCCATTTTGACCCGTCGTTGCATCAATGACGAGCAATGTTTCATGAGGTGCATCAGGCACTGCGCGCGCAATGACCCGTTTAATTTTCTCTAACTCATTCATCAAATTGACTTTGTTTTGTAAACGACCTGCGGTATCACATAACAACACATCTACCCCTTGCTTTTGAGCTGCTTGAATGGCATCAAACATCACTGCCGAAGGATCGGAATTTTCACTTAAAGAAACCACTGGGACATCCAATCGCTCACCCCACACTTCTAATTGACGAATGGCACCTGCTCGAAACGTATCGCCAGCTGCCATCATGACGGATTTCCCTTGTGACTTTAAGTGATGCGCCACTTTGGCAATGGTCGTTGTCTTTCCAACACCATTAACGCCGACAAATAAAATAACCGTCATCCCCGCTTTATTTAATGTCAGATTCGCATTGACAAATTCCCCCTTCACATAAATTTCAAATAGCTTATCAACCATTAAAACTTGAAGTTCTTTCGGATCTGTCACGCCAGACTCACGTGCTGTTTGTTTTAACTGGTCGATAAAATCCATCACAGTGGTAACGCCAATATCCGCCATGATGAAAATTTCTTCCAACTCTTCAAACAACGCTTCATCAATTTCTGTATAATTCGCAAAAGTCGCTTGCAATTTATCAAGCAAGCTGCCACGGGTCTTTTTCAACCCTTCTTTGTAATTTTGTTTGGCACGAATTTCTGTTTCACTTAATTCTTTTCGGGTAAACGCCGTTTTTATTTTTTTAAATAAACTCATCAACTCAACTCCTGAACCATTCATGCGACATGTTTCATTATACCATGTCGGGTGAAATTAAAACAATATTATGATTCGCAAATGCGGTTTAAATGGCTTCATTTTTCACCTCCTCTTTCATGGGGAAAAATCTGCGTCAATGCCGACCATCCTTCATGAGCTTCAGACCTAGAAAAATGACACAAAGCTAAATAATCGTCGTCATATTGATCTAATGTTAAGTAAAAGTTAAGGGCAACGCGAAGGTAGTCATGATCAACTTTCACATCATGTTCGACTGCTTGAAAAAGCACATCTTCTGCTTCATTAATGTTGCCGTCAGCAAGCAAATCTAAAAGTCTTTTGTTTAAATCATTGGCAGCTTCGTTGCGGTAAGGGTCTGTCATCTCATGAACCAGTCGTTCTTGATTGAAAAATGTTTTGCCAAGCGCAGTTGCCATCACTTTAATTTGTTGGTCAATAAATCCTTCTTTTAGCATCATCAAACCTCCAATTAAAAGAAACGAGAACAACCGTTCCCGCTACTTACCTATTTTAAACCACTTCAAGGATCTCAACTTCTGTTGAGCCTTGTGGTAAATTAACATGTCCCACATCGCCGACACGTCGACCTAAAACTGCCATGGCAACAGGCGACTCATTTGAAATTTTACCTGTAAATGGGTCAGCTTCAGCGCTCCCGACAATTTTGAAGCTTTGTTCTAAGCCATCATTTTTCAAAATAAAGCGGACAGTCGACCCAATTTGAACCACATCGCCACCTTCTGATTCAATGACAACCGCATTTTTCAAAATATATTGTAATTCTTGAATGCGCTCGAACGTAATGGCTTGTTCTTCACGGGCTGCATCATACTCTGCATTCTCCGATAAATCCCCTTGTGCACGGGCTTCTTGTAACTTTTCTTTAATTTCTTCCATTTTGACTTTTGATAAAAAATCAAGCTCTTCTTGGAATTTCTGAATCCCTTCCTGTGTTAAATGTTGACTATTTTCTGCCATTGTTTATTCACTCCCATCAAACCAAAACTCATTTACATAACGCGTCCGCTCATGCAATTGCGATCATTCCTTCATTATACCTTAAAATGACAAGATGATCAAGTCATAACAACAGTTCAGCTTCAACTTCTTTCAACGATTTGCTCTTTAACACCCACAAAAACCCACAAACCAATAAAACCGTGGCAAGTCGAAAAACAGCAAACCCATCGAAGCGTTCATACAACAAACCGTAAACAAAGCTTAGGACAGCACGGCTAAATCCTAATACCGACATCATAATGGTAAAAGCCAGCCCTAACACTTTAGGGGCAACCACTTTGCGAATAAACGCAATATTGCCGACCACATGCGTCGTGACGCCAAAGCCATGAACCGCACTTGCCACAGCAAAAATCGCAATGTTAGCTGTGAAAGCATAAATGAGCATTCTACCCACCATGGTGACCATGGTCAGTAAGTACCAATTTCTAAAACCGACTTTTCGAATGATTTTCGATCCAAAGGGTAACAAAATAAATTCTGGGAAAACCATGACAAACGTCATCACACTCACGATGTTTTCTGCTGATCCAAGTCCGACAACAAGATGGTTTCCGACAAAGGTCTTCGCCGTTTCAAGCGCCACCAAACTCAACACAACAAACACAAGCATAAATTGAAATCGTTTATTAACAAGCAGTGCTTTGACGTCTTCACGGTTGAACTTGCCTTCATTGTTGCTTTTTCCTTTTGTATGATCAGGTTGTGGAACGAAAAACATGAGCACAAAAGAGAGTCCCATTAAAATCAAAACAGCACCAAAAACGGCTGCTCTAATACTTAAAAAGCCATCAAAACCAATGGTTTGACCGTTGAACCAAGGCATTTGAACCCCAGCAATCATAAAGCCAACACTCATGACGGTTGACATAAAACCAATGGATGAAAAGACGCGAACACGTCCAAAATCAAAACCAACTTTTTCACAATAATCACTGGTAATCAAGTCAATAAATGGACCCACTGGTGACCGTGCAACTTCAAATAAGATGGCCACCAATAAAATGACTAAAAAAGTGTATGACCTGGAATAAATGAACACAAATACCGTGGATAAAAAGAAAGCCAATTTCAACATGAACACATGTTGACCTGTTTTATCCCCTATATAGCCTAAAATGGGATTGACCACGATAATCAAGCTCATGCTGAGCATCGTAACAAGTCCAATTTGCGTCCCTGTAAAACCGACCACTTGCTCCAAATACAAGTTAATGTAACTCATAAATGCACCGATGGCGCCCATCATCGTAAAAGACAACAGCTGTAAAACTAAAATATAATGTCGTTTCATGAACTCACTCCTAAAAAGCACTTATTTCATTTCCTATTTCTTTTAAATATTCACTTTTTACAGCCATGACAAACGCAATGAACACCAGCAAAATCGCAACGCGAAAAACAGCAAAACTGTTGATATTTTCATAGAGCCATCCGAAGAAAAAACTCAAAAATGCACGAGATAATGCCATGGAAGACGCAAGCATCGCAAACGCAAGCCCCAATGTATGCGCCGGCACTACTTTTCTAATATAAGCAACAGTTCCTGTCACATGCATCACAATCATGATGCCGTGAACACCGCCACCTAAAGCAAACAGAAGCGGCATTGTTGCGAATGCGTAAACACTTAAACGAAACATCATCGTTAGCAAAGTCAACACATACCATTTTTTAAACCCGACACGTCTCATCAACACTGTCCCAAAAGGTAACAAAATTAATTCAGGTGCAACCATAAAAAAAGCAACCCAACTGACAATACTTTCCGAAGCACCAAGGACCGTTACCAAATGCATGGTCGCATACGAAAAAGCAGATTCAACCCCCATAAAGCCAATCATTGTTAGCAAAAGAATAAACACAAACGGACGATTTTTCAACAGTTGTCGCACATCTTTTCTACCAAAAGCATGTTTATTTTTAGCCATTTTTTCATTTGAGTCAATCCCTTGTTTAGGAAGAAAAAATAACAACCCAAAGCCCAATGCATGCATGGCGATAAAAATACCGAATGTTGCAACTTCCAATGACAAAAAACTTGGAAAATTGAAAGACTGACCCAACCATTCAACTTGTAACCCTGCAACCATAAAGCCTGTGGTCATCGCAACCAACAAAAAGCCCCACGAAGCAAAGACGCGGACTTTACCAAAATCATAACGATGTTTTTCACAGTAATTCGACGAAAGATATTCGAGGAGTGGCATGATCGGCGCCCTCAATCCTTCAAATAAAACACTGACGATCACAATCAGTAAAAAATGTCTCGATCTCCCATACAATGCCCCCATGACAACAGCGGATAAAAAGGCACCTTTTAACAGTAAAACATGTTTCCCTGTTTTATCTGCCACATAACCCCAAATGGGATTCATCACAACAGTCACCATTAAACCAGCAAACGTAATGAAGCCGATTTGCGAGCCAGTTAAGCCGACCACTTGCTCTAAATACAAATTGATAAAATTAGAAAATGCACCAAATGAACCAATCAGCATAAAAAACAACAGCTTTGATACTAAAATTTCTTTCTTTTTTTGAACCACTTAAATTAACTCTCTTTCTTGTAAACGACTTCTTAATTCATCGGCCAATGCAAAATGCTTCTCTTCCCGTGCTTGTTCCCACGCTTTGTATAAAGCAATGTCTGCTTCCGTTAAATCAGAAAATTCATAACGGAATCCTAACGTATCAAATATCCGACGAAATCCGTTGGATGCCGTGCGCAAAGCGGCATGCTGTGTGTCTTCACGTTGTAATTTATTGACTAATTTGACGAGGGCATACAGTGCAGTCAGTGCATTTGGTGTATTAAAGTCATCGGCCATCGCTTCATGAAAATCACTTAACTTATCTTCTATTTCTGACAGACTGTCAAACGCATCGGCACGTCCATCAACAGGCATGCTGTGTCCAATACTTTCATTTAAGCTCAGTTTTCGCATCATTGCATCACATGTTTTTTTAATTTTCAGCCACTCTTTATTCGCCATTTCTAAAACTTCATAAGAAAAATTAATCGGCTGTCGGTAATGCGTTGATAACATAAACAATCTAAACGCATTGGCATCCCATTCTTCGAGCAATGTTTTGACCCAAATCACATTCCCAATCGATTTACTCATCTTCTCTTCATCAATGCTTAATCGTCCCACATGCATCCAGTAATTGGCAATGGGATGTCCTGCACCACATATGCTTTGTGCGATTTCATTTTCGTGATGTGGAAATTGCAGGTCCGCACCGCCACCATGAATATCAATTTTGCCTTTAAATGCATCTTCAATCATGACCACACATTCAGTATGCCAACCTGGACGTCCCAGACCCCATGGTGATTCCCATGTGACACCCGTTGTCGTTTTTTTCCAAAGGGTAAAGTCCAACGGATCTTCTTTTTTTAGATTGCTTTCAACCCGTGCACCGGCGATTAAATCTTCAATTTTTTTGCCTGACAGTTTGCCATAATCAGTGGCTTTTCTCACTCTGAAATAAACATCGCCTGCAACGTCATAAGCGAAGCCATCACGAACCAATCCTTCAATAAAAACAATGATTTCCGAAATTTTATCCGTTACTTTCGGCATCGAACGTAACGGTTGTACATGTAAAGCTTCACAATCTGCGACATATTGCGCCAAATAATGTTCTGAAATATCAGTTTCACTTACACCTTCAGCGCGGGCTTTATTAATAATTTTGTCATCGACATCTGTGATGTTGGACACATAATCCACGTCATTTTCAAATGAAAAATACCGACGAACAACGTCAAAAAAAATGACAGGACGTGCATTTCCAATATGAATATAATCATAC
This sequence comes from Defluviitaleaceae bacterium, assembly GCA_009778135.1. GTDB lineage: Bacteria > Bacillota_I > Bacilli_A > MOL361 > Turicibacteraceae > WRKJ01. The sequence goes on along the minus strand of WRKJ01000106.1, from coordinate 15,014 downwards.
ACGGTAGGTCCACATACATACATGTTGACCTTTTTAGGTTCAATCGGGGCAAACGCTTCTTTTTTTCGCGTGTATGTATTGTATATTTTCATTCCAAACACCATCCTCATTAAAAACTCATATGCTTAGTTTACCATAAAACCAACGCTTTGAATAGGCGTGTAGCGTTATTAGTTTTTGATTAGTGCAGCACAACATAAATAATAGCCCGTATTGGCGTGTATCATTTTCAAATGCAAGGAAACGAGGACGACTCGTACCAAGGTCGGTACGCTAGGACGAGTTGACGCAGTAGTTGGAAATGAGACGCATGAATAGGGGTTGTTACTTGTGTCGTGCTGCACTAACTCCCCCTTCGCATAGTAAAAGTCTTCAACAACAAATATCTGTCAAAGACTTAAACATTTACAACATCTTTATTTCATTCAATCGCTTTGTAGGAAAAGTCAATCAAATAACCGATACAAGACGATCCATTCATCTGGTTGACATTCATTAAGGGTTTCTTGCGCTAATCTTTGTTCTTTTTTAACATTCTGCTTCCAAACAACAAACAGGCGACACCGACTAATGCTAACGAGCCTGCTAATAAAGCAGATGGAGACGTTTCGTCACCATTTTCTTCTTCAATGTAAGTCGTTTCCGTCTCTCTTGGTCGATCTTGATCGATTTCAACATCATCTATCTCTTCAACTTCTTCTGAAAATGCCAACAATGTTTGATCATAAGGATTAGGATTCATCGGATCATTTAAAACCGTAGCAAGCGCCACATCAGGTGGTAAAAGTGTTAAAATGAGTTCACCTGATTCGTCTTCAAAAAACGCATAAGACCACGCCTCTGTCGGTAAGATAACATCGACTGTTTCGACGACAGTGTCACTCGGAAATAAAATAAACAGCTCATCATAGATGCCCACATTTAAAAATTCAAGCCCTGGTGGGGCGTTAACGAGCATGATTTCACCATCTCCCAGTTGTGGACCTGTGATCACCACATGTCCTTCCTCATTAACTGCCATCATTATCCTTGAAGATGCCGGTGGCCCTACACGAATCATGCTTGATTCCGTCGAAGTTTGAAATGCATCAGCTGTTTGTCCTGTAGAGGACATCATGAGTTGATCCCAATCTGTTAATGTTGTATCAGGCATCGGTGGTGGTCCTGGAATCAGTTGAGGTGGCACAGGTTGAATCGGAATCGGTTCAATCACAATGGGTGGTGCTGGCGGACCAGTCGGCGTCGGTTGAGGCAAAACGGGTTGAACAGGGGCTGGCTGAATTGGCGTCGGTTGAATTTCTGGTGGCGAAGCCGTTACGGGCTCTGTTGAAAGCGGTTCAGTCGGCAGTGGCTCAACAGGAAGCGGTGCCGTTTCTAACACTTCCCATAACGCATACAACGTTAGATCTGATGTCACAGCTGTCTGAAAATCAAATAGCGTCAAAGGATCATTAAAAACAGTGGTCCAACCGATTAACTGATAACCAGCTCGATGCACATCAATCCCAAGCTCAGTAGTCGGTTCTCCAGTAGATGTCCCACGAGCAATCATGGTCGATACATGAGATGGAAACGTCACAGTGACCCCATGTTCGATGACCATTTCGCCCATTCCACCATTAAAATCAAAAATAACTTCCCAAGCTGGTAACCAATGCGCATAAATCGTTGTATCTTCAAAAAGTGGTAATGAAAAATCAAATGGCAGATCACCTGCTGTGAACCAACCCGAGAAAAGATAACCAATTCTCACTGGATCTCTCGCTGGTCTTGTTGCCATCTCTTCAAAGTCAATGTACTGACTCGCAAAGTCAGGCGCAAAAGTCCCACCATTTAATTCAAAACTTACGATTAATCCTTCATGGGTAAAAACAGGCTGAAAGTGAAAAAACGACGACAGTAAGACGATGATCGCTACCAAGACTTTAAGTGCTTTTTTTATTTCCATTTTCAATTGAACTCCTTATTATACAAGCTAAAAGCTTACCTCATCATCAAAGTCATGTGGGTGTAAAATAGTTGATGCTTTAATTTTACACCTTTAGACCTTTATTGTCAATAGCTCAATTCCTATTGCGCACTTTTTCGTCCTTTTCTACCCTTTGATGACTTCATTTAAGACTTCATCATTAAAAAACCTTGGCTTCATTCAACCAAGGCTTTCATGTTATTCCGCTGTTAAACCGCTGTAAATGACTTCAAGATTATGTCTCAACATGTCAAAATAAGTCGGTGCATGCCCACCTGGTTCAGACAAAGAATCTGTATAAACGACTGCATAAATGTCCAACCCTGTTTCTTCTGACACTTGTTCCATGTAACCCTCGCCGTCAAAAACACTTTCGACAAAGAGGTGACGTACATGAGAATCATTGATCACACCAATCAGACGCATAAACTGTTCTGGTGTTCCTTCTTCATGGGCATTAATTTCCCATAAGTAAGCGGTGTGAATGCCAAAAACTAAACCGAAGTAGCGGAATGCACCTTCGACTGTTGTCACCAAACGCTCGTCTTCTGGAATACGCGTAAAACGATCAAGCCATTCATCACGTAACGATTCAAGACGCGCAATTTCAGTTGCAGCATTCGTTTGGAAAGCCATTTCATGGTCAGGTGCTAAATCAGATAGAATATCGGCAATATTTTGAATGTAAATCATCCCATTATTAATGTCAAGCCATGCATGAGGATCTTGATAAGCTTCCAATCCTTCGGTCGTCAAATATAAAGCAGTAATGCCTTCAGTCACCGCCATAAAGTCAACACCTGCCACTTGCCCAGCAGCTTCCATCAACATGTCAAACCAATCATAACCTGTTTCAAGATTCATTCCATTATACAAGGTCATATCCGCATGCTCCACTGCCATGATGTCCGCAGGCAAAACTTCATGTTCATGTGGGTCTTCGCCAATTGGAGTCAGTGTTGTCACTTCTACCAAATCGCCTCCCACTTGCAAAACCATATCTGAAATAACTGAAAAGGTTGTAACGATTTGGAGGGTTTCAGTTTCACCCACCTCTTCCCCCTCAGTTGATGTACATGCTGCTAACATAAATCCAAACACGAATAATCCTAATAATCCTATCCCAATTTTTTTCATCTTAACTAACGCTCCTCTTTCTCATTTTATGGCTTCATTTCATCACCTTTCAAAACGAAAGGCATGGCTTTTATTTTAAAAGGTTAATCACCCATCCTTTTTTCGGTGCTAACAAAAATGTGATTAAAAAGATCACAAAAGAAGTCAAAACAATGGTTGAACCGGCCGAAACATTTAACTGTAAACTCAAGAAGACACCGATCATGCTGGCACTCACACTCAATAAAGTCGATACAATGAGCATCCGATGCATGTGATGGGTTAATAAGTACGCTGTTGCAGCCGGTGTAATCATCATGGCAACAATCAAAATGACACCTACTAATTGAATGGCAAATACAATCACGACTGTCAAAACAAACAAAAACAAGTAGTGGATCAGTTTTGTCTTCACGCCGTAAACAGTCGCCATGGTCTCATCAAAAGAAGTCAATAATAATTCCTTGTAAAACAACAACACAAGTAATAAAACAGCACCCGCTAGCCACATCAAATTTTCAACATCTGCTTGCCTAATCGTTAAAATATTTCCAAAAAGGATGTGATGTAAGTCTGTCATCGTTCTAATTTGAGCAATCATCACAATCCCTAACGCAAAAAATGAACTAAAAACCAAGCCTAAAACAGTGTCCTTCTTTAACGTGGTCTTCTCTGTAATAAAACCAATCAATAAACTGGCAATGATTCCAAATGTAGCCGCGCCTATCGCATGAGGTAAACCTAAAAGATGACTCATGGCAACACCTGGTAACACCGAATGACCAATGGCATCTCCCATTAAAGAGAGTCCACGCAAAATCATCAATACGCCAACAATTCCGACAATAAAACCGATTAACACAGCAGCTAAAAAGGCCCGTTGCATGAAGCTGTAAGTGGTAATCACGTGAATAAAGTTAGCCATCATTTGACATCACCTCGCATATAAGTCGCTTTTAAATGCGCATCCGTGAAAACATCTGCTGTTGGCCCATAAGCAATGACCGTTTTATTTAAAAGGATCACTTGATCAAAATAAGTCGTCACACTGTCTAAATCATGATAAATCATGAAAATAGACTTCCCAGCATCACGTAACTCACGTAAAATCGCCACAATGTTAGCCTCTGAATCTGCATCAACCCCTGTAAAAGGTTCATCCAAAAACAAGACATCTGCATCTTGAACCAAGATCCGTGCAATCAAAACACGTTGCCACTGTCCACCAGACAACGCAGCAATCTGACAATCTTTAAGCTGTTCCATTTCAACCTTCCGTAACGCATCTGCCACTCGTTTGTGATGCTTTCTTTTTGGACGTTTTAGCAAACCAAGACTTGGATACAACCCAAGCATCACCACATCCTTAACCGAAATCGGAAAATTTAAGTCATAATCACTTCCTTGTTTCATATAAGCAAGTTGGGACTTCAACTGATGCGGCATTTTCTCACCAATTTGAACTTGCCCATTTGACTTGATTAAACCAAGCATGGCTTTAATCAAAGTCGACTTTCCAGCACCATTAGGACCGATAATCCCAACCATCACACCTTTTGGTACTTCGAAGTTCACATTTTTTAAAACTGGGGTTCCGAGATAACTTGCAGACAAATGACTGACTTTAATCATCTCCATTTCCATATGGACCACCCCTACTTTCTCATTAGATTTTAATTCATGACGTCATGATCATCAAAATAGTTTGAAGATCCAAACACTTTGACGTCTCAAAGTACTTTGATTACCAAACTATTTCATTTACCAGTATACGTGTATTTTCTTTGATTGTCAACACTTTTTGTTTTCAAAATATTTGGTCTATCAAACTATTTGAGTGATCAAATTATTTTTTTACACAAAAAAATCTGAGCATGCTTACTCAGATTTCGGTCATTAATTCAGCTCCAAATGAGCCCTTAGTCGATCCGACATTTCAAGTCTTTGATGTTCTGGAATTGGAATTAAAAACATGCCATTGATCATGCTACCCGGTGCCGTCAATGTTAAATGTGTGATATTTCTTAACGCACTGTGATAACCAATTGACATGGTCAACATTTCATTCAATGTCACATTTGTTCTCATATGATCGCCAACTGAATCTAGAATTTGTTGATAGCGCGTCAAAGCCGTCACACCAGCGAGCTCATTAACCATGGCAACAAGCACATCCCGTTGACGCTCTTGTCGGCCAAAATCACCTCGTGGATCATCCATGCGCATCCGAACATAATAGTAAGCAGCACTTCCTGTTAAATTGACAGGACCCAGTGGAAAATCGTAGCCACCCATGGAAAAAGCAACAGTGTCATTGTAAACACGAACACCACCGAAAGCATCGACCAATGAATGAAATTGACCCATATAAATAGATACATGGTAATCAATCGGGATATTCAATAAATTTTGAACAGTTTGAATAGCTAAACCAGCTCCACCGTAAGCAAACGCATGATTAATTCTTGTTGTCCAACGACCTGGGATGTCAACCATCGTATCACGAGGAATACTCAGCAAATAAGTCGTATTTAAATTTGGATTAACGGTCGCAACCATCATCGAATCCGACCGTCCCTCATCAAGCCCCAAGATGAGCACTGAAAAAGGATCTTCTCCTAATTCAAGTGACGGTAAACCTTCCGCGCTTCTTAAATCAGGTACTTCTTCACCAATCGGTTCATACATCTCAATAAAAGCGGTATCTGCTCTTCTATACACATCTATTAATAAAAACAACAAAAACGCAATCGGCAAAACAAGCAATACAACAATGAATAGACCTCGTCCCCGTTTTCTTCTCTTCTTTTTAACTTCCTGACTCATTCTATCTCTCTCCAATTTTTATGATTGATACAAAAAGCGACGCTATTCATCTATTTCCTCGTCCAACCGTTCCTTCATAACAAAACAAGCCGATGGTCTTAACCGTCGTCTGAATGTCGTCATAAAAGCTAACTACCCTTTCAAAAACAACACATCACATACGATGCCGTTTTCGGATGCTTCCAAGAGAAATCTACAGCTTGATTTCCCTATCTACAAGTATACAAGCCTCTGATTAAAAAGTCAATCTTTTTAGTAAATAAAAGGGAATCTTAGGTCTTATTGTCCTAGATTCCAACTTTTATTCATTAGTAATTACTTGGATCCATTGGCCAAGTAGACGCTGCGACATCAACGACATTGACATCTCTGTGATGCGCCTGGTGTCCATGATGGGCATGATGACCTTGATGGCTTTGGTGTCCGTGATGGGCATGATAACCATGATGACCGTGGTGTCCATGATGTGGGGCAGCTGCATAAACAACATGTGGATGATGACCATGATGATGATGGCTGTGATGACCATGGTGGTAGTGATGGTGTCCATGATGATGACCGTGATGACCATGATGCATATGGTGACCCTGGTAATATGGATGAGCCACGACAACTGTTGATTCGTTCATAAATGATTCCCCCTACTAACTAAGGTCTCACAGACCTTAAACCCATTTCTTTCAAGAAGTGGGTGCTTTCCCTTTATTTTATGACCACAACTGCCTAATTGTGACAATAAATTGACGACCCTTAAAATGGCTGTTTGTTAAAATAAGCGTCATAGGTCTTATTTTCTAATGATGGGCTTTTCAAAACCGACATAAACTGATATAATAATCAAAACGAATCAAAACGAGGTTATGCTTCAAAAAACCTCGTTTTTAGCCTTGTGAGGGATGATGATGACAATTATAAAGCGTGCGATTTTAAGTATGATGAGGAAGCCTGGAAAAAGCTTGCTCATCTTTTTGTCCGTCTTTTTTCTAAGCCTTTTCCTATCAATAGGCATGTCGACCAGCTATGGCATCGAACAAACTGAAATGAACTTACGCGCACGATTTCCAGCTATTGCAACATTGATATGGGAATTTCGTTCTGATGCATACAGAACAGAATTTGATCATCCGACAATGGAAATGATCGAAGCTGTCGGCGCTTTACCTTACGTGAGGGCATATGATTTTAAAAGCCGCTCATCCCTCTATGCAACTTTAGAGTGGGCTTTTCCCGCAATAGATGTCACATTGATTCCTGAGGAAATGACGGTAGAAGAAATAACATCCATGCAAGCAGGACAACGTGAACGGGGTGGATGGGTGAATATGTTTCATGTCATGGGTGTGAATCGTCCCGATTTAATCGATATGCAAGCGAATCTGATCTCACTTTACTCGGGACGATTGATGACAGAAGCAGAATTAGAAAGTGGCGCACATGTTGCCATCATTTCACGATCATTAGCAGAGGTTAACCATTTAAACATTGGTTCAACCATCGCCTTAGACAACCTCTTATTTGATTATGACAAACTGCAGGCATATGCTTCACCCACATACGGGATGATACTCGCATTTCGCTACTGGCATCGAGATGAGTTTAGAATTGCCCATCAACCTGTTGAATTAGAAGTGATCGGCATCTTTGATGTTGAACGTGGGTTTCTTTATCCAGATGACTTTTTACAGACGTTTTCAATGACCTTGAGCATTTCTGAAATCTATAACAGAATTTATATACCCGCGACAGCACAAATGCCACTCGTTAATTATTTGCTCCAACACGATCCAACACTCTTTCACGCTGATGATTCAGATAATCATCCGTTAGTTTTGGAGCCTTTATTTTTGTTAGAAGATCCACGAGACATCGATCGCTTCATTGCTGCTGCCCACGACGTGCTTCCTGAACATTGGTACATTGAAGATACCAGTGCTGCTTTTGCACCTTTTATCAGTGCGATGGATAGCATGCTTTGGATTGCCGATTTAATTTCAAGAGGCGCCTTCATCTCAACCATTGCCGCTTTATGCTTGCTCTTTACCTTACTGATGTATGAACGAAGGCATGAAATAGGCATTTATCGTTCACTCGGCGAATCCAGCTTAAAAACAACTGTTCAATTACTCACTGAAGTGACGATGATCTCTCTTGTTGCGATGACCTTCGCATTATTCATTGGGAATCAATTAGCAAATCATCTTGGGAGAAATCTATTAATGGGTGAGCTGATGAATCAAGCGCATGTAACTTCATCCGATGGCTTTAATCACGTTCCGTTTGAATTATTTCTTTTTACACCTGAACCGATGTCCATAGAAGAAATGATGATCGCTTTTGACCCGTCCTTAAACATTGAAAATACCCGCTTGTTCTTCATCATCCAGCTGACGGGTGTGCTACTTTCTACAGGTGTCGCCATTATTTACGTGATGCGCTTAAAAATCAAAGATATTCTGCTATAAAATCATGAACCTATTTTAGTCTTGCTGATCAATGTGTCTCTTCATTTCTACTTTTTGAGATACAACTTGATTTTTTTACGTCTTGAATGATGATCGGTATCTCAACGCATCCAAAAAATCGTTCATGCCATCATGCTAAATCACCTTAATATGTAAAGCATCACGCATTAAAGTTAAGCATGTGTCATGTAAATTTGGGTCAGGCCCAGCTGTACAACTGGAATCCACGACAATCTCGGCTTCTGGTTGAGCAGTCTTAGCAAGAACGGCATTTGAAAGGACACAAATATAAGAAACGACGCCAACAAGTTCAATGACATCATATTGAGGGCGCGCCATTAACATGTTAAACAAGTCAGCAGAACCGAATGTATCTTTAAATACTTCTTCCTGATTGTCATAAGCTTTCTTGTACTGATCAAACACTTTTCCATGAAGTGCATGTCCTTCCGTCTCTTTAATACAATGCGCAATAGGTAATCCACGTCCTTCTCTTGTTTCCAAATAGTCATCATAATGCGTATCAAACGTATAAATAATGTCGTGTCCTGCTGCTTCATAAGCTTTAATCTTGCTTAAAATCGGTGTTTCAAGCGTCTTCGCACCTGCAAATCCCAATGAACCTGTCACAAAATCAATTTGATAATCAACCACAATTAATAATTTTTTCATTTAAATGCGCCTCACAACTTTCAAAATTCAACAAATTTTCTTCCATAAAGCTATTATTTCCAACGTCATCAACAACCAAACCATTACTATTTTACAACACAATGATCAACTTTACAACCGTTGATATGACGTTTATTACAAAGAAGCATAACAGATTTTTAAGCATCTGTCAAAACGTTCGTCTTCACTTTTAATGCGTATCAAACAAGTAAAGAGATAGGCAAAAATTTGACAATGTGTTCCAGACAAGGTAAAATACAACCATAAAAAGTTGAGGAGGTTCTAAACATGCCAACAATGACAGGAGGGAGATTATGAGAGAAGTAAAACATATTAAAGTTCTTAGCGGTTACAAATTGTTACTTTCCTTTGACAACGGTGAGAAAAGAATTTATGATATGTCCGATAAGCTGGAGGGCGTTTTTGAACAGTTGAAACATTTCAATTCTTTTGAGAAAGTCAAGCTAATTGACGGTGTGCCCACATGGATACTGGCGCACACACAAACTGATGATCTCTGTTATGAACTTGATATTTGCCCAGATGCAGCATACCTTGATAGTACATCTTTTGAAACGTTACGATGAAACAACTTTAAATAACTGGACAGTCATCAGTTGGCACAAAGAATTGGAAATTTCCAAACGCAAATGCTTAACCCGTTGACATTGTTTTCTCAGCTACCAAGATACGTTTTGGTAGCTATTATCATAAGACTAAATTTTCTTACATTGCGACATCGCTAAACCCTCACAACTTTCAAAATTCAACAAATTTTCTTTCATAAAAATATTATTTCCAGCATAACCCGTATATGCACCACTGGTACTTAACACACGATGACACGGGACAATCACCGCAAAATGGTTGGCCCGACAAGCACCACCTGCTGCTCGGAATGCTTTGGGACTTCCTGCTTTTTGTGCAATTTCTTTATACGTCAACACATCTCCATAAGGAATCGTCTTTAACACTTGCCAAACTTTTTGTTGAAAATCAGTGCCTGGCATCAACAGTGGTAAATCAAAGTTCCGACGTTGTTTCGCAAAATACTCACCCATTTGATGCCTTGCTGCAGTTAAAATCGCGTCCTCTCCTAAAGGAATATCTTCGTAACGAACACGGGCAGCTTCATCATATAAAAAATCACTTTTCACCAAATGCATGCCGTCAGAAACGAGCACCATTTCCAAAAAAGGCGTGTCAATGATTCGACGTCGTAACATATTTTCACCCTCACTTTATCTTGATCTCATCATTTTCCCCCTCTTTCCTGCTTCTTATCTGTTACCACCTTTCTCCTTCTTTTATGTCTAACTCATTTCACTTTTTAAAGCAATCATCGCAGCCATATTCCCACGTGCAGTGCCATCTCGACGATGGGAGAAAAACAAATCAGGGCATTCATACGTACATAAATCAGAACAGTCAATATGTGCTGCTTTAACCCCACATCGAAGCAGTAATGCTCGGTTGATCCCAATCAAATCAATGTGCCATTTTTCATGACTGGTTTGTTGTAAATAACCTGTCGACCAAGAAAAACGCTTTTCAAACACTTCTACCACTTCACGACCCACTTCAAAATGCGTCAAAGAAATTGACGGTCCAATACCGACTAACAGATCCACTGGATCACATCCAAAGTCATGAACCAGTTTGTCAACCATGTCGCATCCAATGCCTGCTACGGTTCCACACCATCCTGAATGCGCATTGGCAATCACTTTTTTAACCGGATCCAAAAATAATAACGGGACACAATCCGCATAGTAAGTCGTTAACGCGTAGCCAGGTACTTGGGTGATCAAGCCGTCGATACCAGCTGGAACAACCGTTTGATTTTCAACGACATGTAGCTTCGCATCATGCACTTGATTGCTCATGACAATCAACGCAGCATCAAAACCAACAGCTTCACTTATTCGCTTAAAATTCGTATCGACATCTGAGGCGACATCACCCATATGATACGCCAAATTCATTGATGCATAGGGTGCTTTTGATACACCACCGATCCGCGTTGAAAAGCAATGATTAACAAGCCCTGTTTGATTAAAATGTTCAAATTCATAATAGATGATACCCTCTTTTTCTTTTTTAACCATGTGAATGCCTACTCTCTACTGTTCATGCCCAGCTCATATGAAATATTGTATCACACTTTGCCATGAATGAGTAGCAATTTTGATCATAAAATGTTAAAATAGAAGCAACAATGAAGTGAGGTTTATTCAGATGAAGAAATTGGTCTTAGCAGAAAAGCCGTCAGTCGCTCGTGACATCGCGCGCGTACTCGGTTGTACAAAGTCAGGAAATGGCTATTTAGAAGGTAAACAGTATATCGTCACTTGGGCGTTGGGTCATTTGGTCACCCTTGCTGATCCAGAAAGTTATCAAGAGAAGTACAAATCGTGGCAGTTAGAAGATTTACCGATTATTCCAGAGCCGTTTAAATTAGTCGTGATTAAAAAAACAAATAAGCAGTACCAGTCAGTCAAGTCTCAAATGATGCGCAAAGATGTCAATGAAATCATTATTGCCACCGATGCCGGTCGTGAAGGCGAACTGGTTGCCAGGTTAATCATCGAAAAAGCGGGGGTTAAAAAGCCATTAAAACGCTTATGGATTTCATCCGTCACAGACAAAGCCATTAAAGCGGGTTTTGCCACGCTTAAAGCGGGCCGAAACTATGACCCGTTGTACCATGCTGCACGTGCTAGATCACAAGCAGATTGGCTTGTTGGCATTAATGCGACGCGAGCTTTAACAGCCAAATTTAATGCAGAATTATCCTGTGGTCGTGTTCAAACACCTACCCTTGCCATGATTGCTCACCGCATGGATGAGATTCGTCAGTTCAAACCTGTTCCTTACTATGGATTGACGTTAAAAACAGATGAACTTATTTGGACATGGAAAAATCCCAAAGATCAATCGAGTCGTACGTTCGATGCATCACACGTGAAAGACCTTTATGCGCAAGTCAACAAACAAAAAGGCGTCATCAGTCAAGTCTCAACGGTCAAGAAAAAAGAAGTTGCACCTCAATTGTACGATTTAACCCAGTTGCAACAAGATGCCAATGCACGATTTGGTTATTCAGCAAAGGAAACGTTGCAACTTGCGCAAAGCTTGTATGAGTCTCATAAAGTCCTCACTTATCCACGAACAGATTCTCGTTATTTGACCCGTGATTTAGTCGCCACCTTACCCGATCGCTTAAAAGCGATTTCTATTTCGCCGTATCGCCCTTTCGCTGTTGGTTTGTTAAAAGCAACATTGAATACGAAAGCGTGTGTGAATGATCAAAAAGTCAGCGATCATCATGCCATTATCCCGACCGAAGAGACAGCCATTTTATCCCAATTAAGTGATCGTGAACGAAAAATCTTTGATTTAGTTGTTAAACGCTTTTTAGCTGTTTTGTCTCAACCTCATGTCTACGAACAGACGACTGCTGAATTAACAATTGGAAGTGAAATTTTCACAACCAAGCATCGACGCACCATCAGCCTAGGGTTCAAAGAAATCGATCAAGCAACCAACGTGCAAGTCGCTGAAATTCCCGCTTTGAGACAAGGAGACACGTTCATAACAAAAGCAGCTAACATCACAACAGAAAAAACGACACCACCCCCTTACTTTAACGAAGGAAGCCTACTCGGTGCCATGGAAAATCCAGTTGCCTTTTTATCAGGACCGGAGCAAAAACTGGCCGCAAGCTTAAAAGCAACAGGGGGCATTGGCACCGTTGCAACAAGGGCTGATATCATTGATAAGCTGTTTAACAAGTTTATGATTGAAAAGCGAAATCAAGACATCCTCTTGACAGCTAAAGGCCGTCAGTTGCTTGAATTAGTGCCGACTGATTTAAAGTCCCCCGCTTTGACGGGTAACTGGGAACAAAAATTAACTGCCATTGAAAAGAAAAAAGGCAGTGAACAACAGTTTATAGCAGAAATCAAGGCTTATGCAAAAGCCAATGTCACTGCCATTAAAAACAGTAAAGCAACCTATAAACATGACAATTTAACGACGACTAAATGTCCAGAATGTGATGACTTCATGCTCGCTGTCACGGGTAAAAGAGGAAAAATGCTCGTTTGTCAAAATCGGACATGTAAAACCCGTAAGATGGTAAGTCAAACAACCAATGCGCGCTGTCCCAACTGTCGAAAAAAATTAGAACTTCGTGGTGAAGGTGAAAAACGGATGTTTTCTTGTGTTTGTGGCCATCGTGAACGCTTAACCCACTTTGAAAAGCGTAAAAAAGCGCATCATAATCAAGGAAATAAACGCGATGTCGCCAACTATTTGCGACAACAACGCCAACAAGAAGAACCCATTAACAACCCTTTTGCAGATGCACTTGCGGGATTAAAGTTAGATGAGTGAGTCAAAATTTAAAATTCACACAATCACTTTTCTTTTTCGAAAAATAGGTTATACTAAACTTGTTTATAGCTGAATAAAAAGAAGTTGGAGATGATTGCGATGATAAATAAAAAAGAAATGGTTTTCATTTTGATTGGTGCCGTGTTCATGATACTCACAGCTTGTGAACGCCATGAACATGCATCACCTCACAATTTCCCTGTATCTGATATGTCAGCATACGAAATTGAAGGTGAGCATCGTTTCTATGACGTGACCATGTATGAGGCATTACAGTTAATAGAAGATCCTTCTTTTGACGGCATGCTCTACTTCGGGTTTCCAACTTGTCCGTGGTGTCAAGCTGCAGTGCCTGTGATCCATGAAGCTTCACAAGAAGTTGGTGTCGACATTTTCTATGTGAGCAGACGTCATGATTTACGCGCAGATGAATGGTTAGAATGGGATGAGCTGATGGCTTGGTGGCTTTATGAACAAACTGAGGACATGAGATGGATTTATCTGGACGAAACCGGTTCGGAAACAACTGAAGTTACAAATGAACCGCTTCGACCAAACATCTTTGTGCCCCATGTGGTTCATGTTCGCAATCAAACTGTCATTGACCAACATCGCGGCACTTTTGAAGGACATGATGCACCTAACGATCCCGGATTGACAGAAGAAGCCCATGAGACCTTACTTCGTATTTATCGCAACATGTTTTCCCATGTCGGCCTGTGCCCAGTCACCACAGAAGTTTCTGAATGCGCATAATGAAAATCCAAGACATATTAATGAGCAGTAAAGCCAACTTTTCATCACTTATGTTTCTTCTTCTACTCATTAAATGCCTACTCCTCATACATAATACCTTCTCGAAATTCTAAATATTTAAGGTGGAATACCTCGATTTTTCTGGTTATATTTTATCATATAATCTCCTTTCTACGTGTCCACTTTTTATTCTAACATCAGGGCTTCCTAAGTCATCATGCAGATAGTGAAGCACTTCTTCCCCATGATGGGTCTTTTTTGTCCCACTCAACACACCGAAATCATATACAAATCTGAATGTTTTTGATTTTGGGTCATTCGGTTCTAGAAAACCTTGGATAAACGGTGCTTCACTTCGTTTAGTACTATGTCTGATAAAAAGTAGCTCAAGTTTTCAATCTCCAAAATTATTAGTAATTGGTTCAGATATTTCCCAACTAATTAGAGTAATACCGTATTGTGTCAAAACTTCTTGCGCTTCTTCGAGATCAAGTACAGTTCTTATGTATCCACTTTCTCCTAATATAAAGTCTACCTCTCTTTTAAAACCTTCCTCAAGATTTCTAAGGGCTATATGTGGTTTTAATGACATTGATTGTACATTTTCTCCCATATAATATTGCGCATTTCCTCGACTAAAATAGATTCCTAGATCATCCCCAAAAGGAAGAGCTTCTCTACCACTAGCTAATCTACTTACCCATTGTCGCTCTCTTGACATAGAACCTGCACTAAATCGAAATCCATCAAACTCAACTATGACAATGTCTTCTATTATATGGATCTGTCCATCTAATTCATATTCAATTCTAAAT
>WRKJ01000105.1 GCA_009778135.1 Defluviitaleaceae bacterium | reverse complement strand
GTTGTTATTATCTTTATTATTCTATGTTTGTTCGGTGTAGGTGGATATGGATATGGCGGCGGATATGGTGGATATGGCGGCAGATGTGGCGGTTGTTGTTAAACCACAATGCGTTATACGGGTTGAAAATAGTATGAATTTTTCTATTGAAAGGTTCATGCTCTTTTTTTATGAGTAGACTTTTGGTATAATAGAGCGAATGGAACAAGAGGTGAGTTAAATTGATTACAATGAAAGATTTTATTTATGATGGCCATCCGCTATTGCGTACAGTCGTCAATGAAGTGAAATTACCTTTGGGGACGGAAGATAAAGAGACGATGCAAAAAATGTTAGCGTATTTGCGGAATAGTCAAGATCCGAAGTTGGTGAAAAAGTATAAGCTTAAAGAAGGCGTTGGATTGGCAGCGCCACAGATTGGTTTGAACAAGCGAATTTTTGCTGTACGAACTGAAGATGAACAGGGGCAATTACATGAATATGTGTTGGCAAACCCGAAGTTGGTGAGCCATTCTGAAGCATTAACGTATCTTTCAAAAGGTGAAGGCTGTTTGTCAGTTAAACAGGATATCCCAGGGATCGTGCCGAGATACGACCGCATTAAATTAACGGGTTATAACATAGAAGGTGATCTCGTTGAAATAAAAGCCAAAGGCTATCTCGGGATTGTCTTTCAACATGAAATTGATCATTTGAACGGTAAAATGTTTTACGACCATATTGATAAGAATCATCCATTGATGCCACCACCAGGTGCAGTGGCAATCGAATAGTAAAGGTTGATAAGCGCTTCATGAAATAGTGGATCATGCAAAGTATGTAAAGTAGAGGTTTATGATAAAATGTTGATAAATAATAAAGCAGTACTGAATAAGATAGATTTATTACATGGAAGATTTGGACTTGAACGAGAAGCATTAAGAATGACGCCTGAAGGGACAGTTGCTCAAACTGATCATCCAGTTGCTTTTGGTAATCGAACGAAGCATCCTTATATTGTGACAGACTTTGCTGAGGCACAAGTTGAGATGATTACAGGCGTGCATGAGACATTAGAAGGGGTTCATCGTGAATTGGTCATGATCAATCAAATCGTTGCTCGTACCATTGGAAATGAATTGCTGTGGCCGTATTCTATGCCGCCTGAAGTAGATTGGAATGAGGTAAGGATTGCAGAATATCCGAATAACGAAGTGGGAAATGCTGCTCGAACATATCGTGAATATTTGAATCAAAAATATGGCAATGGTGTGCAATTGATTTCTGGGATTCATTACAATTTTTCTTATCATGAGCGATTAATTGAAAAATTATACGAAGTAAGTGATCAAGAGGTGGCGTATAAGACGTTCAAAAATGCCTTTTATATGAAGGTTGCGAAAAAGTATTTAACTTACCATTGGTTTTTGGTTTATATGTTAGGACGGACACCGGTTGCACCAGGTATTGATGAACCTCATGCGATTTCATTGCGTAATAGTAAGTATGGGTATCAGAATAAAGTGGCATTAGGGTTGTCGTATGAGTCGTTATGTGAACACATTGATTCTGTTCGTACTGCGATGGCTGAAGGAAAGGTGATTGACGAGCGTGAAATTTATGCGCCTGTTCGCATTAAATGTCCGAATCAGATTAAATTGCTCAACTGTTTAGAAGAAAATGGCATCGGTTATTTAGAAATTCGCTCGATTGACTTGAACCCACTGGCTTTTGAAGGGATTACGCTGGAAGACTTGAAATTTGTTCATTTGTTTATGTTGACTTTACTTGAATTAGATGAAGTCGTTGATTTTAACCCTGAAGAGCTGGCAAATGATGTCGCACTAGAAGGTGCTAAAGCAAATGAAGCAGTCGTTGAACGGGTTACATTGATTTTAGACAAGATGGAAGCATTGAATAAGGCATACGATTTGGGATTAAATACAGCTGTTGACCTGTTAAAACAAAACCGTGGTATGAGAGATCTTGATTTGATGTCACTTGCGCATCAGCATAAAGAAAATGCGCTTGTGAATCCGTATCGAACTTACGGTTTTGAAGATATGGAAATGTCAACTCAATTAATGATTGCTGAAGCTGTTCGCCGTGGGGTTAAGTACAGTGTGCTCGACCGTTTAGCTAACTTTTTATGCTTTGAAGCCAATGGGAAACGTGAATATGTTAAACAAGCAACCAAGACATCACTTGATACTTATGTCTCCTATTTAGCAATGGAAAATAAAGAAGTCACCAAAATCATTCTTGATGATGCAGGATTCCCAGTTCCCAAGGGTCGTACCTTTACCTCTGTCGACGATGCTTTACTTTCTTTTCATGATTTTAAAGGTCAAGAAGTGGTCGTTAAGCCTAAATCAACGAACTTTGGTTGGGGGATTGTCATGTTTAAACCGTTGGTCTTGGAAGCTGAGTTCCAAAATGCGTTAGAAATTGCTTTTGGATTCGATACAGAAGTCATTGTTGAACAGTTTCTTCATGGTCAAGAGTATCGCTTTTTGGTGATTGGAGAAGCATGTATTGCTGTTTTAAAGCGTGTTGGTGCTAATGTTGTCGGTGATGGCATTTCAACGGTTGCTGAACTTGTTGCGAAAAAGAATGAACATCCATGGCGTGGTACTGATCACTTGGCACCTCTTGAAAAAATTGTTTTAGGCGATATTGAGCTTCATAATTTAAAACAAGCTGGTTATACGCCAGATAGTGTTCTCCAAAAGGATGTTCGCGTGTTTCTACGTGATAATTCTAATATTTCAACAGGTGGAGATAGCATTGACGTTACGGATGAAGCGCACGAATTTTTTAAACGCCAAGCAGTGGCAGCCGCACATGCGATTGGTGCCCGTGTCTGTGGTGTAGATATGATGATTAACGGTGAATTATCAGATGATTCAGCGTCATACGGCTTTATTGAACTTAACTTTAACCCTGCGATTCACATGCATGCCTTCACTTTAGAAGGCAAAGGACGCAATGCTGCACCTCATGTGCTTGATCAGTTGGGGTTGCTATAAAGAGAATCGTTTCGTGCAGCAAAACAAAAGATATCCTGATGTGAGGATGTCTTTTGTTTATTTCAAGCTTTCGAAGGTTGTCGCATGAAGTTCAGTCATCAAAGGAATTGTTGCTGAAAAAATGAAACTTTAGATCAGGGTGTCCATACGAAACGACACTTACCAAGACAGTAAATTTAAAGTTTTTTTTCTTTTTACGTTTTCATTTTCTGCTTTGATTTTTTCGCAAGATTTCTCTTGACGATGATTGCGAATTTATGATATTATATTAAAATGCCTAATAATGGTCAATTTCATAAATACCCCTGTCGAGGCGGGGAATTTGTGGTCGATTCATTTGGAGAAAAGACCTGTAGAGACTGTGATTTCCAATGTTTCCTAATATTTATTGATCCTGTGCTGAGGTTGTAATGCAAACGAGTTAATAGAGGTGAAGTGTGTGGCAGGAAAAGTAGTAAAATATGGAAAAAGAAGAGAGCGACGTAATTATTCAAGAATTAATGTTGCCCTTGAGCTCCCTAATTTAATTGAAATTCAAACGGCTTCTTATGAGTGGTTTTTAGATCAAGGAATTAAAGAAATGTTCAAAGACATTTCTCCCATCGAAGATACCAATGGTGTGTTTGCCCTTGAGTTCGTCGATTATACGCTAGGGGAAGCAAAATATCCAGTGTTGGAATCCAAAGAACGTGATGTTAACTATGCAGCGCCATTACGTGTTAAAGTCAGATTACACATTAAAAATGAAGAAACAGGACTTGTTGAAGAAGTAAAAGAAAGTGAAATTTACATGGGTGACTTCCCACTCATGACACCAACTGGAACATTCATTATCAACGGTTCTGAGCGTGTTGTCGTTTCCCAATTGGTTCGTTCTGCAGGCGTGTACTACAGCAAGGATACAGATAAAAAAAGCGGTAAAGTTAAATATTTAGCTCAAGTGATTCCAAGCCGTGGTGCATGGCTTGAGTATGAAACAGATTCTAAAGATATTTTATATGTCCGCGTTGATCGAACAAGAAAAATGCCCATTACAGTCCTTTTACGTGCGCTTGGATTAACAACAAAAGAAGCGATTACGTCGGTTTTTGGAGAAAATCAATATTTATTAAATACATTGGCTAAAGATGCAACGACAACACCAGATGAAGCATTGATGGAAATTTTTGGGAAATTACGCCAAGGAGAACCAGCTACCATTGAAGGTGCTCGCAACTTATTTTCGTCTCGTTTTTTTGATCCGAAACGTTATGACTTGGCGAATGTGGGTCGTTATAAATTCGATAAAAAATTAAACGTGATGGATCGGTTAATTGGAAAGAAAATTGCCAGTGATCTTTTTGATGCAGACACAGGTGAGATTCTCGTTGAATCTGGCACGATCATCACAAGAGACATTTTAGAAAATGACCTTAAAGAAAAAATGGAAGCTTTAAATGTACGCAAGGTTGAATTAGAAAGTGAACTTGAAGGGAACACTGAAACTTATGTCCAAGAATTTGAGGTTTATTCCATTGATGCAAATGGCGATGAAGAAGTCGTCAAAGTGATTGGTAGCATAGGAAGTCCGGAAATTAAAAACATTACCACATCTGACATTTTTGCATCAGTGAGTTATTTCTTAAATTTATTATCCGACGTTGGCGGACTAGATGACATTGATCATTTAGGGAATCGTCGTTTGCGTCTTGTTGGAGAGTTGCTACAAAACCAATTGCGTATTGGACTTTCCCGCATGGAACGCGTTGTTCGTGAGCGGATGTCGATTCAAGAAGAAGAAGGGATTACGCCTTCGAGTTTAATTAACATCCGTCCGGTAACGGCTTCGATAAAAGAATTTTTTGGTTCTTCCCAGTTATCTCAGTTCATGGATCAAACGAATCCATTATCTGAGTTGACGCACAAGCGTCGTTTATCTGCACTTGGACCAGGTGGTTTAACACGCGAGCGTGCGGGGATGGAAGTACGGGATGTTCACTACTCCCATTACGGTAGAATGTGTCCCATTGAAACCCCTGAAGGTCCAAATATCGGATTGATTAATGCGTTGTCAAGTTATGCAAAAGTGAACAAATATGGCTTTATTCAAACACCGTATTGTCGGGTTGATAAAGTGGTAGATGAATCAGGCCATGTTTCGGTTAGGTTGACAGGAGATATTGAATATTTAACGGCTGATGAAGAAGATCGGTACATGATTGCCCAATCTTCAACAGGTGTGGGAATCGGTGATGAGTTACCTGAAACTGTCGTTGCCAGATTTAATGATGAAACGTTGGTCGTGCCGTCTAGTGAAGTTGAATTTGTTGAAGTGTCACCGCAACAGATTGTTTCTGTTGCAACAGCCTGTATTCCGTTTTTAGAACATGATGATGCCAACCGTGCTTTAATGGGTGCGAACATGCAACGTCAAGCCATTCCATTGTTAATTCCTGAAGCGCCTTTTGTTGGAACTGGGATGGAATATGTCAATGCCCGTGATTCGGGTCAAGCTGTTGTTTCGGAATCTGTTGGTGTTGTTGAACGGGTTGATTCTCGCTCCATTTTAATACGTCGACGTTCAGATAATGGATTGGATCGTTATCCGTTAACGAAATTTCAACGTTCGAATTCAAGTACAGTCTTGAATCAAGTACCGATTATTGAATTGGGTGAAGAGATCGAAAAAGGTCAAATTCTTGCCGATTCATCTTCCATGGAAAATGGTGAGCTGGCGCTTGGACGCAATGTTGTCGTGGCTTTTATGACATGGAATGGCTATAACTATGAAGATGCCATTATTATGAGTGAACGCTTGGTTAAAGATGATGTGTATACGTCGATTCATATTGAAGAATATGAACTGGAGTCTCGAGATACAAAGTTAGGTCCTGAAGAAATCACAAGAGATATCCCAGGTGCCAGTAGC
This sequence comes from Defluviitaleaceae bacterium, assembly GCA_009778135.1. Taxonomy (GTDB): domain Bacteria; phylum Bacillota_I; class Bacilli_A; order MOL361; family Turicibacteraceae; genus WRKJ01. The sequence goes on along the minus strand of WRKJ01000105.1, from coordinate 49,100 downwards.
GAAGCGTTAAAGAACTTGGACGATTATGGGATTATTAGAATTGGTTCTGAGGTTAAAGAAGACGATATTTTAGTCGGTAAAGTCACGGCTAAAGGTCAAGCGGAATTGACGGCAGAAGAGCGTCTGCTACATGCGATTTTCGGAGAAAAAGCCAGTGAAGTACGCGATACGTCATTACGTGTGCCAAATGGTGGCAATGGGATTGTGCATGATGTTAAAACGTTCTCTCGTGCTGATGGCGATGAACTAGCACCTGGTGTTAATGAAGTGGTGCGGATTTATATTGCGCAAAAGCGTAAGATTTCTGAAGGCGATAAGATGGCAGGGCGTCATGGAAATAAAGGGGTCATCTCGAAAATTTTACCGGAAGAAGATATGCCTTATTTACCAGATGGGACACCCGTTGATATTATGTTAAATCCACTTGGTGTTCCGTCACGGATGAATATTGGACAGATTTTAGAAATTCACCTTGGGATGGCAGCTAAAAATTTAGGTATTCATGTGGCAACACCTGTTTTTGATGGTGTGAAAACGTTCGATCTAGAAGAAATTATGTCTGAAGCCGGCATTGATGCTGATGGTAAGACGATTCTTTATGATGGTCGTACAGGTGAACCTTTTGATAATCGGATCGCTGTTGGTGTCATGTATATGATTAAACTTGCTCATATGGTTGATGATAAATTACATGCGCGTTCGATTGGTCCGTATTCACTTGTAACCCAACAGCCACTTGGTGGTAAAGCCCAGTTTGGTGGACAACGTTTTGGAGAAATGGAAGTATGGGCGCTTGAAGCTTATGGTGCTGCTTACATTTTACAAGAGGTTTTAACTGTGAAGTCTGATGACATCAATGGACGTGTCAAAACGTACGAGGCCATTGTTCGTGGTGAAAATGTACCCGAACCGGGGATTCCTGAGTCTTTCCGGGTCCTCATCAAAGAATTGCAAGCATTGGGGATGGACATGAAAATTTTAGATGAAGAAAAAGAAGAGATTTCAACGCGTGAACTGAGTGCTTACGAAACAGCTAAGCTTGTTGAACCTGCTCAAGTTGAGAAGCCGCAACCAAAGGGAGAACTGCTGAAAACGGATGTGGAATTAACCCGAGATATTGTGGGAGAACTACCAGAAATTGACATGGAATTGAGTCAGGAAATGGCTGTGAACTTACCAGAAACTGATGTTGCAGTCGTTCAAGATTTAGCAGCTATTCAAACAGAGCTTTCGAGTACTGAAACTGAAGTAGAAGAATAATTTGAAGGAGGTCACGCAATGATAGATGTAAACAAATTCAAATATATGAAAATTGGACTTGCCTCTTCAGATATAATTCGTGGTTGGTCTTATGGAGAAGTGAAAAAATCAGAAACAATTAATTACCGGACGTTAAAACCCGAACGTGATGGGTTGTTTTGTGAACGAATTTTCGGCCCACAAAAAGATTGTGAATGTGCGTGTGGGAAGTATAAGCGTGTCCGTCATGAAGGCATTATTTGTGAACGCTGTGGCGTCGAAGTGACTGTAGCAAAAGTGCGTCGTGAACGAATGGGTCATATTGAACTTGCTGCACCTGTTGCGCATATTTGGTATGTAAAAGGGATTCCGAGTCGCATGGGTCTTTTGCTTAATATGTCACCACGTGAGCTTGAAGAAGTGATTTATTTCGTCAATCATGTGATTGTTGATCCTGGAACAACTGATTTTACTAGAGGGACTGTGTTAACGGAAAGAGAATATCGTGAAGCGCTTGAAAAATATGGTGAGACTTTCACGGTTGGCATGGGTGCTGAAGCTGTTAAATCTTTGCTTGAGAATGTCGATTTGGATGAAGAAGCTGCTGATTTACGTGCTGAACTTAAAATTCAATCTGGTCAAAAACGTGCTAAATTAATTAAACGACTTGAAGTCGTTGAAGCTTTTAGAAATTCTGGGAATCAACCGGTCAATTTAATTTTAGACGTATTGCCTGTTATTCCACCGGACATTCGTCCCATGGTCCAATTAGATGGGGGTCGTTTTGCTACTTCAGATTTGAATGACTTATATCGACGAGTGATCAACCGTAACAACCGTCTTATTCGTTATTTAGAAATCGGAGCACCTAATATTATCATCAACAATGAAAAACGGATGATCCAAGAAGCAGTGGATGCACTGATTGATAATGGTCGCCGTGGTCGTCCTGTTACAGGACCAGGAAATCGCCCGCTTAAATCGTTGTCTCATATGTTAAAAGGAAAGCAAGGTCGATTCCGTCAAAACTTACTTGGGAAACGTGTGGATTATTCGGGTCGTTCAGTTATTGTCGTCGGACCAGACTTGAAAATGTTTGAGTGTGGATTGCCTAAAGAAATGGCTTTGGAATTGTTTAAACCTTTTGTAATGAAAGAACTCGTTTCACGAGAACTGGCACAAAACATTAAAAGTGCGAAAAAGATGATTGAACGCTTAGATGATGCGTTATGGGATGTTGTTGAAGATGTGATTCATGAGCATCCTGTTTTGCTTAACCGTGCACCAACGCTTCACCGTCTCGGTATTCAAGCTTTCGAACCGAAACTGGTTGAAGGGCGTGCCATCAGGTTACACCCACTTGTAACGACGGCTTTTAATGCAGATTTCGATGGGGATCAAATGGCGGTGCATGTGCCTTTATCGCAAGAAGCTCAAGCTGAGGCAAGACTTTTAATGCTTGCAGCTAACAATATTTTGAATCCGAAAGACGGGAAACCAGTTGTAACACCGTCTCAAGATATGGTATTAGGGAACTACTACTTGACAAAAGAAGAAGCGGGTGCTTTAGGTGAAGGTCATATTTACAAAGATGTAGATGAACTACGCATGGCTTATGCTAATGGTTATGTGGCTTTACATGCACGTGTTGCTTTAGATGTTTCTGCTGCATTTGATATTGATCAGTTTACACCAAAGCAAGCGAGTGAGTATTTAATTACCACATTAGGTAAAGTCGTGTTTAACAGCATTCTACCTAAAGAGTTTCCGTATTTAAATGAGCCAACCATGACCAATTTAAACTATGAAACCCCTGACGTTTATTTCGTCAAAAAAGGCACAGATATTGTGAAGTATTTGTCGCATCGACCCGTTGTCGAACCCTTTAAGAAAAAATTCTTAGGCGACGTTATTGCTGAAATCTTTAGGACGTATAAAACAACTGAAACATCAAGAATGTTAGATGAATTAAAAGATTTGGGATTCGAATATTCAACCATGGCGGGTATTTCAGTCGGTATTTCAGATGTTGTTGTTTCTGAAGGTAAGAAAGTGATTCTTTCTGGTGGAGATGTGCGTGTTGCCCAGATTAAAGCTTATTTCGATCAAGGTTTGTTAACGGAAACGGAGCGTTATCGCTTGGTTTTAGATGTCTGGGCAAAAGCTAAAGATGAAATTCAAGAGACGTTGATGAATGAGTTGCCAAAAGATAATCATATTTATATGATGAGTGATTCTGGTGCCCGTGGTAATGCATCGAACTTTACGCAGCTCGCAGGGATGCGCGGATTGATGGCCAATCCATCGGGTAAAACCATTGAATTACCGATCAAATCTTCATTCCGAGAAGGTTTAACAGTAACGGAGTTCTTTATTTCAACCCATGGTGCCCGTAAAGGTCTCGCAGATACAGCCCTTAAAACAGCTGACTCAGGTTATTTAACCCGTCGTCTCGTCGATGTAGCACAAGATGTCATCGTCAGAGAGGCTGATTGTAAAACGGATCGTGGTCAATATGTTTCTGATTTAGTCGAACGTGGTCAAGTGATTGAACCGATGTTTGAGCGAATTGCGGGTCGTTACACCTCTAAATCGGTTGTTCATCCTAAAACAGACGCAGTTATTATTGGACCAAATGAATACATCACAGACGAAATCGCAAGTGAAATCATTGCTGTTGGCATCGACTCCATTTCAATTCGTACGATTTATTCATGTAATGCTGAAAAAGGGATTTGTAAAAAATGTTATGGTCGCAATTTAGCAACTGGTAAAGACGTGGAAGTAGGAGAAGCTGTTGGGATCATGGCTGCTCAATCTATCGGTGAACCAGGGACCCAGTTAACCATGAGAACGTTCCATACAGGTGGCGTCGCTGGTGCGGATATCACGCAAGGTTTACCGCGTATTCAAGAGCTTTTCGAAGCAAGGAATCCGAAAGGGCGCGCTGTTATTTCTGAAATTGATGGAACGGTTTCTGAAATCAGAGGGAACGCTCGTAAACGTTACGAAGTCGTTGTGACCAACAAGTTAGAAAGTCGTGCTTATTTACTGGCTTATGGCACGCGACCACTTATTGCAGAAGGTGACACTTTAAAAGCGGGAGATATGATTACAGAAGGTTCAATTGATCCGAAAGAATTACTTCGCGTCGCTGACTCTGTTGCAGTACAAGCTTACATTTTAAAAGAAGTGCAAAATGTATACCGTGCTCAAGGGGTGGAGCTTTCAGACAAGCATATCGAAATTATGCTGCACCAAATGATGAAGAAAGTTAAAATTATCGACGGTGGAGATACAGACATCTTACCTGGGTCATTAATTGATGTGGTACATTATACACGTGTTAATAAAGAAGCAGTGATGAAGAAAAAGCGTCCAGCAGTTGGCGTACCAACATTGCTTGGGATTACAAAAGCATCTTTAGAAACTGAAAGCTTTTTATCTGCAGCCTCTTTCCAAGAAACAACGCGTGTGTTAACAGATGCAGCGATTAAAGGTAAAGTGGATGAACTCGTTGGATTAAAAGAAAATGTCATTCTTGGGAAACTGATTCCAGCTGGAACAGGTATTTTAAGAGAAAAATTTATAAAGCCAGTTACACCGCCACCACCGCCACCACCAGTTGAAGAAGACAAAAAAACGAAAAAGCTCAAAAAAGACGTAGAAGTTGACGTAGCGATTGGTGATGAAGAAACAACAGTCATTATTGAACCAACTGAAACGGATATGGACGTTTAGTTGAGATGTTAAAGCCTTGGGTTCTAATCCTTGGGCTTTTTTCATAAACTTCATTAACGACGATGAATCTACGGAGGAATGCATGATGAAGTTAGAAAAATTGGAATGGATGAAGCGTGTTACTGCCAAACAGGTCGCAGTGATGTGTGTCATTATGGTGGTTATTTACTTCATTGCCCCACTTGCTGGTCATGTGACTTTAGATGAAGTGAATCAAGTAGGAAGTATGGGCACGTCTTACGAAGAAGACGTTTTAGAAACGCATGTGGTATATGTGATGCATGAATCAGGCTACTTAGCTAAAACAGATGTTCCGATCGCTCAGGAAAAAAGTCTCGTTGAATCTGTTTTTTCAAGTATTCAAAGAGGTTCGCCACGCCTGCAACATCATGTAGATGGCTTGATTCCACCTGGTGCCGTGCTTCGTGATTATACGCTTGATCATGGGCGCTTAACCCTTAATTTATCAGAATCCTTTTTATACTATCGAGCTTCTGAAGAAGAAGATTTATTGACATCTTTAGTATGGAGCATGACTGCATTGCCAGATGTTGAACGTGTTTATTTTCAACTTGAAGGGGAAAAAGTCAATAACTTTAATGGTGCAATGGATGTCGGTCGCGGTTTAACACGTGCGATGGGTATTAACCTTGAAGTAGATGCGATCAATGTGGCGAATGCTCAAATGCTGAAGTTATATTTTTTTACGGATGATACGGAAGATGCTTTGTTAGTCCCTGTTACTCGATTGGTTTCAGACACGGTTGATCCGTTTGAGTATGCAGTGTCTTCATTGGTACGAGGACCGATTGGTGCGACGTATATTAGTGTCTTTAACCATCGTGCCACATTACTTGATGCACCTCAGTTAGAAAATGGCATTATGACCTTAAATTTCTCTTCTGACTTATTCTTTGATCAAGGACAGACACAGGTTTCATCACAAGTCATCAAACAGTTGGTCATGACCCTCACTGAATTTGATGAAGTATCAGAAGTATCGGTTGTCATAGAAGGAAGTTCCCGTATTTTTGATGATGCAGGAAATCCGATTACAGTTCCTGTTGGAAGAAATGTGATGCTTGGGCAGGAAGGTCGTGTTGGTGGGTTTGTGAGAGGCTATTAGTCTAAGCTTGAAAAAAATGTATGGCTGTGATTGTATCAAAAGATGCGACAGAAGTCATACATTTTTATTTGTTGTCAAAACATGACTTTATTTTGACAATTTTTGACTTTTTTGAATATCGCTACACATTTCTTTAACTTTATGGTATAATCTTAACAGATGAATTTTGAGCAAAAGGAGGCCATGATTGATGGCAGGAAGTAGTGAAGAAAGTTTAAAAGGATTAACTTTATTAGGTTCTAAAAATGTCAATTATCCAACGACATACACGCCTGGTGTACTCGAGACTTTCGAAAACAAGCATAGCAGCAATGATTATTTTGTCAAATTTAACTGTCCAGAGTTTACAAGTTTATGCCCCATTACGAATCAACCAGATTTTGCAAAAATTTATATTTCATACATACCAGATGTGTTAATGGTTGAGAGTAAGTCATTGAAGCTTTATTTATTCAGTTTTCGAAATCATGGTGATTTTCATGAAGATTGTATCAACATTATCATGAAAGATTTGATCAAATTAATGAATCCACGTTATTTGGAAGTTTGGGGCAAGTTCACACCGCGGGGTGGCATTTCAATTGACCCTTATGCCAACTACGGGCGTCCTGGAACAAAGTATGAAGAAATGGCAACTTATCGCATGATGAATCATGATTTGAACCCAGAAAATATTGATAATCGTTAACAGTGAAAAAACGAACTTTTTATGAGGAGGTGTCACAATGGGCGCTGATTTCCAAATTTCATATACACTGGATATGTTGCTTTATATCGGCTGTCTGATTGACGAAAAAAAAAGCGCATTTTATGAAGCAGATGTTCAACAGTTTATGCCCATGCTCGGAACAGTAAGTGACAAATACTTAGCCAAGTTGACAAAAGTTAACAAAAGAACACCTGGCTTTATTGAACATATTGTTTCCATCTTAATTGTGAATGATCACTTGCATGATTGGAGAATCGTCGATTTGTTAGATCGACCGCATCGTCTTGTTGTCGTTTTTAAAAAAGCAAAACAATTCGATCATGCAGCAAAAGATTTGAAGAAATTTTTGAAACGTGATTTTTTAAAAGTGATACCGCTTGTTACAACCATTATCCATGATTTGGAACGACTGGGGTTCAAGAAGTTTTGGCTAGAAAAGAAGCTGCCTCACTTGAAAGAGCGAACAAGTGAATACCAAAAAATACTTGATGAATTTAATATTGTTGAGCATGTCAATGGTTGGGTAGTTGATAAAAAGAAGCCAAATCCCAATAAGTGGTACATGTTGGCTTATAGTGGGTTTGAATATAAAGTCTTATTTAAAGCGTACCAAATAACATCGCCAGTGATATTAGTGGAACAACTTTTTGATCGGGTTGTGTCTTATGGGGTAAGTGTGAACACTTATCGGTCCTTTTGTAAGAAATTAAAGCCAACATTGGCGTTGAAAGCTGAATTTAAAGGACATGAATTGTATAAAACGTTTAACGGTATTTCAGGTTATGCGGAAAGATGTCTGAAGATGGCCCTTAAAGTTTATTTGTTAGAGCGCTGTGGTAGAGCTGACTTAGAATTATCAAAAGCTTATCCTTTTGCCAGTGACATCTTAGACTATTTTCGTGCAGTTGAGAAACCAAAAGATGTTTCAGTGAAGCGGTATGTGATGGAGATGATGAAAGAGTTATCAAAATAATGATGTGTTTGCATCAAAACAGGAGGAATTGATAATCATGGTCAATCAAGAGAGGTTAGTAGCAGAATTTTTAGAGTTGGTACAAGTGGATTCTGAATCGAAGAATGAAGCTGAGATTGCCAAGCTTTTGAAAGAGAAATTGACTGCATTAGGGTTAGAGGTAACAGAAGATGAGACGAAAGCGCAAACGGGATTAGGGTCCGGTAACTTAATTGCCAGATTAAAAGGAAGTGTACAGACAGCTGATCCGATTTTATTTAGTTGTCATTTTGACACGGTAACACCGGGTAATGGTGTTAAACCGGTGATTAATGGTGATCTTATTGAAACGGATAAGACGACGATTTTAGGAGCGGATGACAAAGCTGGTATTGCCGCATTGCTAGAAGGGATTCGTTTGTTAAAAGAAGAAAATGTGGCGCATGGGGATGTTGAGTTTGTTTTAACGGCTGGTGAAGAAATTGGGTTGATTGGTGCGACTGCTGTTGATAAAAAAGCTTTGAATGCCAAATATGGTTTTGCTTTAGACAGTGGTGGTTCAGTTGGTGAGATCATTGTTGCCAGTCCAGATCATGCCAAGATTAAAGCGAACGTGCATGGCATTGCTGCTCATGCTGGCGTTGCACCTGAAGAAGGTGTTTCAGCCATTGAAATTGCCGCAAAAGCGATTACCAATATGCCGCTGGGTAGATTAGATGAAGAGCTGACTGCAAACATTGGCATGATTAATGGTGGCTTACGGACCAATATTGTGTGTGATTTGGTGACGTTAACAGGAGAAGCTCGTGCGATTACGTTTTCAAAATTAGAAAATCAAATGAAAGTCATGAGTGAAGCATTAGAAAAGGCAGCAGTTGAACGTGGCTGTACAGTAGATATTGATGTGTCTTATGAGCGGGTGGGTTATACATTAAAAGAAACGGATCCTGTTGTTCAAGTTGCGAAAACTGCCATCGAACAAATAGGTCGCACGCCTGACTTGTGTGCAACTGGTGGTGGGAGTGATGCGAATATCTTTACTTTAGCTGGCATTCCAACAGCGAATTTAGGCGTTGGTTATTTAGACATCCACTCAAAAGAGGAAAAAATGCCGATTAGTGAGTTAGTGAAGCTAAGTGAACTCGTCGTCGAGATTGTCAAAGTGGTGGCTGTTAAGTAACAGGTGGAAATTGGCTTTATCGTTTATTTATCTGAGTAACATCTCGTTCAGCACAACATTCATGATTAAAGCATTCCTGAACAAGGGATGCTTTTTAATGTCTGCTTTTTTAAAATAAAATCGTTATGATGTTAATCTCCACGCATTGTCAATGCGTGAAAAGCTGAATGAATGACAATGATTGAAGATGAATGACAAGTTTTTTGTAAAAAAATAAAAAAATAATTCATGTACTCTAGTAACGACGGTTAAACTCTGTTATAATGAATAACAATCAAGGGTATACATAAGCGCTTATGGAGCAAGTAAAGGTTAAACGCTGCGATCATGAATAACAATAGCAAACAGTTATGTCATGAGATGCTCAACTGATCAAACAACGATTTCGGAAATATTCGATGAAGTGAAAGGTGGGAGAATTGTGAAGCTAACGAGAACGAGTGGTATTTTACTTCATATAACAAGCTTGTACTCTGATTATGGAATTGGAGATTTAGGAAAAGGTGCTTATCAATTTGTTGATTTTTTAAAGGAAGCACATCAAACGATATGGCAAATTTTACCGATTAATCCAACGGGTTTTGGAGACTCCCCTTATCAGAGTTTTTCTACTTTTGCTGGGAATCCATTGATGATTTGTCCGGAAAAACTAGTAGAATGGGGACTCTTAAAAGCGGATGATTTGAAAAGTCATCCCTTTTTTCCCATGAATCAAGTGGATTACGGTCAAGTGATCACTTTTAAAGAAGGGCTTAATCGAAAAGCCTATCATCGCTTTGTTCAACTTGATAACGAGCTAACAGCTTGCTATCATCAATTTGTGGCACATCATGATGATTGGTTAGGAGATTATTCGCTTTTTATGTCGCTTAAATCTCATTTTATCGATGTGCGCCGTCAGACTGAAGATGAAAAAGATTACGCAGCGTTTGTCGATCTTCATCAAAATGTTCTAACTGAAGATCAAATGCGCGACTACTATGATGGTGCTGTTTGGCAAAGTTGGCCGGCACCGATTGCTAAACGAGAAGAAAGCGCTGTTTGTGAATGGAAAAAGAAGTTATCGGATGAAATTGCTTATCACAACTTTTTACAATTTATTTTCAATAAACAATTTAAAGCACTGAAAGGATATGCGAATCAAAAAGGTGTGAAAATCATTGGTGATATGCCGATTTTTGTCGCTTTGGATTCCGCTGATTGTTGGGCGAATCCAAGCTTGTTCATGCTTGATGGAAGCGGAAATCCAACAAGTGTAGCAGGTGTGCCACCAGACTATTTTAGTGAAGCGGGTCAGCTTTGGGGGAATCCACTTTACAATTGGGACCAGCTGCAGAAAAGTAACTATCATTGGTGGATTAAGCGAATTCAAAAGGCGTTGGTATTTTGTGACATTTTACGTATTGATCACTTTCGCGGGTTTGAAAGTTATTGGCAAGTGACTTATGGGGCTAAAACTGCTAAAAAAGGACGTTGGATGACGGGTCCGGGGAAGGTATTTTTCCAGGCTGTTAAAGATCAGTTGGGTGATTTACCGATTATTGCCGAAGATTTAGGGATCATCACGCCAGGGGTGGAAAAACTACGGGATGATTTAAGCTTGCCTGGTATGAAAGTGATTCAGTTTGGCTTTGATGGCAAACAGCATAACACCCATTTGCCTCATCATTTCAAAACAGATAATATTGTGGTGTATACAGGCACACATGACAATGATACGACGGTCGGATGGTATGAGCTTTCCTCAGCAGAAGTTCAAGATCAATTTCGCCGCTATTTAAATGTGAGTGGTGAAGATGTCGCTTGGGATATGATTCGTCTTGCTTTTTTATCAGTTGCAAAAATGGCGATTATCCCGATGCAAGATGTACTTAGGCTCAATCAAGATCATCGAATGAATACACCTGGTGTTACTGCTGGAAATTGGGGCTTTCGTCTGTCTCAAGATTGTTTAACAAAGGGGATGGCTCACCAATTGAAATATTTGAGTCTGTTAGCAGATCGAAATACGACTTTTTGGCACTCGCTGCAAGCGCGGTAAAAAACTTAAGGTACGGTGATGATGGGATGAAAACAAAACCTGATGATTATCAAGTCCATCTGTTTCACGATGGCACATATTTTCGAAGTTATGAAATATTTGGCGCTCAACTGATAACGACTGATGCTGGTCAAGGTGTTGCGTTTACGGTTTGGGCACCGCAGGCACAAAAAGTTTCTGTTGTTGGTGATTTCAATGATTGGAAAGGTCATCAACATGGCATGGAAAAAATAAATGCTGAAGGTATTTGGCATTTATTTATTCCGCATCTTCAAACAGGAGATTGCTATAAATACGAGATTTTGACGTGTGATGGACAAAAACGTTTAAAAGCTGATCCTTATGGAACTTATGCAGAAATTCGTCCGCAGACAGCGTCAGTTGTTTATTCATTAGAAGGCTATAAGTGGAAAGATAATAAATGGAAGCGAGAACAAAAAAATAAAAATTGGCAACAGGCACCGTTGAATATTTATGAGTTTAACATGGGGTCTTGGAAGAAAAAAGGCATAAAAGTAGCCACTGAAAAATATGATGAAAGTGACATTCATTCCTTTTACACGTATCGTGAAATCGCCGAAGTACTTATTCCGTATCTTAAAGCACATAAATTCACCCATGTTGAAGTGATGCCTTTGGTCGAACATCCCTATGATCGTTCTTGGGGCTATCAAGGAACGGGTTATTATAGTGTCACCAGTCGTTATGGAAACCCTCATGATTTTATGTATTTAGTGGATCAATGTCATCAAGCGGGAATTGGCGTGTTAATTGATTGGGTTCCAGGGCATTTTTGTAAAGATGATCACGGCCTATATCTGTTTGATGGTGCTCCGACTTATGAATATAGGCATGCGTCCGTTCGTGAAAATCCAACATGGGGAACAGCTAATTTTGATTTAGGTAGAAAGGAAGTGCAAAGTTTTTTAATTTCTAATGCCTTGTTTTGGCTTGAGTACTTTCATATCGACGGATTTCGCATTGACGCAGTTGCCAATATGCTGTATTGGGAACCCCACGGTCATCCTGAAAAAAATGAGTTAGCCGTTCACTTCTTACAAAAGTTAAATGAAGCCATTCATTTACATTATCCAGAGGCGCTGGTATGTGCAGAGGACTCGACAGATTGGCCAGGGGTAACGGCATCTGTTGCTGGAGGTGGCTTAGGATTTGACTACAAATGGAACATGGGTTGGATGAATGATGTGCTTTCCTACATGGAAGCGTCTCCTTATGACCGCAAATACCATCATCATAAAATGACATTTTCCATGCTTTATGCTTTTTCTGAAAAGTATATTTTGCCTTTGTCACATGATGAAGTGGTTCATGGCAAAAAGTCATTACTGAATAAAATGCCTGGGGATGATTGGCAAAAATTTGCACAACTACGCTTATTATACGGCTATATGTACACCCATCCAGGAAAAAAACTGCTGTTCATGGGCGGGGAATTTGGTCAGTTTGATGAATGGAAAGATATGGAACAGTTAGATTGGATGATTTTAGAGTATGATAAGCATGCACAAATGAATACTTTTACAAAAGACTTGTTCGCTTTTTATAAACGTTCAAAGCCGCTCTATGAACGCGATCATCAGCCTGATGGCTTTTCATGGATCGATGTGGATAATCATGAACAAAGTATTTTTTCCTTTATTCGCAAAGCGGAAGATGACTACCTCGTCATCGTGTGTAATTTCACACCAGAGACGTATCACCACTACAAGGTAGGCGTTCCTTCACATGATCGCTATCGCGAAATTTTAAACAGTGATGACATAAAATATGGTGGTTCCGGTCAAATTAATGGTGGATCTGGAAGAGCAGATAAATATTACTTAGAGACGATTGATCAGCAGTATCATCATCAACCTTGTCACCTTGAACTTACGGTTCCACCTCTAGGTATCCTTATTTTAAGGCCTGTTAAAAAACTGGATAAAAAAGTAAGTAGACATGTCAACGAATTAAAAGCGTAGTTGATTAACGATATTCATGTTGTCGGTGATGGACAAAAAAGAAAAGAAAGGTGGCTTCATACATGGCAAAAAAAAGTATTGCAATGCTTTTGGCAGGGGGACAAGGCAGTAGATTAAAAGATTTGACGAGAAATTTAGCAAAACCAGCTGTTGCTTTCGGTGGAAAATATCGCATCATTGATTTTCCGCTCAGCAATTGTACCAATTCTGGTATTGATACAGTTGGTGTTTTAACGCAATACCAACCCCTTGTTTTGAATGCTTACATCGGTAACGGTTCTCCGTGGGATTTAGATCGGACAAACGGTGGTGTTGCAGTATTGCCGCCTTATTCAGAGGCTTCGGGATTTAAATGGTATAAAGGAACAGCCAGTGCCATTTATGAAAACATGAATTATATTGAACGCTATGATCCTGAGTATGTCGTTATTTTATCAGGAGATCATATTTATAAAATGAATTATGCAAAAATGTTGGACTTTCATGTTAAAAAAGGTGCAGATGTTTCCATTGCTGTCATTGAAGTGCCGTGGGATGAAGCGAGCCGTTTTGGCATTATGAACACAGACGACGATTTTAACATTGTTGAATTTGATGAAAAGCCAGAAGAGCCTAAAAGTAATTTAGCTTCCATGGGCATTTACATTTTCAAAACCGACGTGTTAACAGAATTTTTAGAAATGGATTGTCGGAATGCAGAATCAAGCAATGATTTTGGTAAAGATGTTATTCCCCTACTTTTAGATGAAAAAAAGAAGTTAGTGGCTTATCCCTTTTCTGGCTACTGGAAAGATGTTGGCACCATTCAAAGTTTATGGGAAGCCAATATGGATTTGTTAAAACCAAAAGAAGACGCCACGACAAATATTGATTTATATGAAGAAAATTGGCGGATATATTCTAAAAATCCCAGTTACCCAGCTCAGTATATTGACGCTGAGGCAAAGGTCGAAAATGCTTTGGTTAACGAAGGTTGTGTCGTAAAAGGCACCATTAAAGGCAGCATTTTGTTTCAAGGGGTCAGTGTGGGATCTGGCAGTGTCATCACAGATTCAGTCATCATGAATAATGCAGTCATCGGTAAAAATGTTAAAATAAACCGTGCCATTGTTGGACCAGGCACATCTGTTTTAGATGGACGCGTTATCCAGCCTGGTGAGCATGATGACGGCGTTGTTTTATACACAGGGGAGTAATTAAAGAAAATTTAAATGAATAGAGGTGACTTAAAATGGACAGATTAGAAAACAAACAAATTTTAGGTGTTATTGATGCGACGGTTGATATTGACACGTTAGCACCCCTGACGTTGAATCGTCCCGTTGCATCATTGCCATTTTCAGGGAGGTATCGCTTAATTGATTTTATGCTTTCCAACATGGTACATGCGGGAATTGACAGTGTCGGCATCTTCTCTCATCACTTGTACAACTCGCTAAAAGGTCATATTGGTTCAGGTAAAGTGTGGGATCTCGATCGTAAGAACGGCGGTTTATTCTTTTATGTGCAAGATAAACATGACAAAGAGAATACCCAACTTATTTTGCAACATAATCAAGAATTTTTTATCCGTGCGCCTTATCAGTATGTGATCATTGCGCCGAGTCATATCATTGGTCGGATTCCTATTTTAGACATGTTGAAAATGCATCGAGAAAAAGAGGCGCCTGTGACCCAAGTCGTTTATGCTGGAAAAGGACTACCCATTTATTTGTTAAAGCGCCAATTGATGGTTCAATTTTTAGACAACCTTGATCCGAGCATTCCGCAAACGCTCATGGGATTCGTTGAAGCAAGTACGCAACACCTCGATAAAAATCTGTATCAAGTTAATGAGCTCTTATTCACAGTGGATTCGTTGACCAATTATTACAAAAGTACCATGGACTTATTAACGATGGATAATTGGAATGGTATTTTTTCTAAGAAATACCCGGTTTTGACAACGCCAAAAGATGAGCCACCAACCAAATATTTATCCGGTTCTCACGTGACAGGTACCATGGTTGCCAATGGTTGCTTAATTGAAGGAGAGGTGACTGACAGTGTCATCTCAAGAGGTGTAAGAATTGGTAAAAATACCGTTGTGAAAAACTGTATCATTATGCCAAAAGTTGAAATTGGTGATGATTGTGTGTTAGAAAATGTCATTGTTGACAAAGAGGTAACAATTGAAGCAGGTGCCGCTTTAAAAGGAAATGACCAAGTACCGCTCGTTGTGCCAAAAAATGCCACTGTTTATAAGGAGTGGATATAAATGAAGGTTTTATTTGCAGTGAGCGAATGTGCACCTTTTGTTAAATCGGGTGGCTTAGCAGATGTGGCAGGTGCTTTGCCAAAAGCATTGCAACAGATCGGGGTTGATGTCCGTGTGATCCTCCCGTTATATGGTCAGATTCCAGAAACGTTCAAGTTGCGCATGCGCCTTAAAAAAGTGTTAACAGTTAGAATGGGCTGGAGAGAAGCGCATTGTGGCTTGTTTGAACTTAGATACGAAGGCGTGCATTATTACTTTATTGATCATGAATATTATTTTAAGCGAACATCACTTTACGGTCATGGTGATGATGGTGAACGCTTTTCTTACTTCTGTCGTGCTGTTTTAGACGTGATCCCGTATTTGAATTTTGTCCCAGATGTGATTCATAGTCATGATTGGCATACAGGGATGATTGGCTTTTTGCTTAAAGAGCGCTATCGCACCTTACCCCTGTATCGTTCCATTAAAAATGTCTTTACCATCCATAATTTACAATTTCAAGGCATTTTCCCCCGCTCTGTCATGCATGACTTACTCATGCTAGATGATCCGTACTTTCATGTGGATCAATTAGAGTTTTATGGGCAAATTAGCTTTATGAAAGGTGCACTCATTGCAGCAGACAAAATTACGACAGTGAGTGAAACGTATCAACATGAGATTCAACAGCCTTTCTTTGGTTATCAACTCGATGGGTTACTACGGGCATTAAACTATAAACTAGTCGGCGTTTTAAATGGGATTGATACGACCATTTATTCGCCAGAAGTGGATCAACATATCGCAGTTAATTATCAGTTAAAAACCCTTGATCAGAAAAAAAAGAACAAGCGTGCCTTACAAAAAGCATTAGCGCTTGAAGTTTCTGATAAGACGCCCATTGTTGCGATGGTAACACGTCTAAGCAAACAAAAAGGCATTGATCTCGTTCAACATGTGTTTCATGAAATGATGCACGAAGATGTCCAATTTATTCTAATTGGCAATGGTGAAGGCGAGTACGAATCCTTTTTTGCACACATGGAACATCTATACCGTGACAAAGTGCGTAGTTTTATTGGATTTGATGAAGCATTTGCGCATCAAGTGTATGCAGGGGCGGATTTGTTCCTGATGCCTTCTTTATTTGAACCTTGTGGGCTTTCTCAGCTGATTGCCATGGCTTATGGCACGTTACCCTTGGTTAGAGAAACGGGTGGTTTAAATGATACGGTTATGGCTTATGATGAGCAAACAGGTGCTGGAACTGGCTTTAGTTTTGCTAACTATAATGCGCATGAGTTTCTCTTCACTTATGAAAAAGCATTGGAATTGTATCGTAAGGATTCACAAGTATGGAAACAGCTCATGATTAATGCCATGTCTGCCGACTATAGTTGGCATCAGTCAGCTTTAACATACAAAGCCATTTATGATGAGTTGTTCCAAAATGAAAGGAGTGCAAGAGGCTAAAATTGATGAAGTCTCTTGAAGCAGGTATGAAAATAACGGAGAAAAATTTTAAACGTTTATTTAAGCAGAAAGTATGGGAAATGTATGGTAAAGAGGTTGCGGATGTAACCAGCGGCGCACATTATGAGGCACTGAGTGAACTGATCAAAGCGCATATTTGTTCCGATTGGATCAAGACGAAAGAGCAAAACCGAGCTGCTGATGAAAAGCAAGTGTATTATTTGTCAATTGAGTTTTTATTGGGGAAATTACTCGGGAGTAATGTGTTAAATCTTGGACTTTATGAGACAGTTCATCAGGGATTAAATGAATTGGGCCTTGATTTTGCTGATTTGGAAGAAGTAGAATGTGATGCAGGGCTTGGAAATGGTGGACTCGGTCGCTTGGCAGCTTGTTTTCTCGATTCTTTAGCCTCTCTTGATTTACCCGGTCATGGTTTTGGAATTCGTTATCAACATGGCTTGTTTGAACAGAAAATTGTCGATGGCTATCAAGAAGAACATCCTGATCCTTGGTTAGTTAACGGCAATGCTTGGGAAAAAGCCTGTTTAGAAGATGCAGTACGGGTCCATTTTTGGGGCGATGTCACCTCACTCGCTCATGAAGATCGCCTTGAATTTTCACTAACAAACAGTGAAGAAGTCTGTGCCATCCCTTATGATGTACCCGTTATTGGTTATCAAAATAAAGTGGTCAACACGCTTCGCTTATGGCGGGCAGAGATCAGTACACCACCAGATTTTAAACCGTTAGATACTTATACGAGAGAAACGGAGGCCATCACCGACACTTTATACCCAGATGATTCTTATGAAGACGGTAAAATTTTACGTTTAAAACAACAATATTTTCTCGTCTCTGCTAGTTTGCAAGACATCATTAAAGTCTATAAACGTAATCATGATAGCTTGCATCGTTTTCACGAACATGTGTCTTTTCATATTAACGATACCCATCCAGTTTTAGCGATTCCAGAAATGATGCGTTTACTGGTTGATGAAGAAAAAATGTCATGGGACGAAGCGTGGCATGTTACGACGCATACCTTTTCTTACACCAATCACACCTTACTCATTGAAGCCATGGAAAAATGGCAGATTCATCTGATCCAAGCGTTACTGCCAAGGATTTATCAAATCATTCACGAAATCAACGAACGCTTTTGTAAAGAACTATGGGATCAGTATCCTTATGATTGGGATCGCATTGAACACATGGCGATTATTGCGCATGGTGTTGTAAAAATGGCACATCTTGCCGTGGTAGGTAGCTACAGTGTCAATGGGGTGGCAAAAGTCCACAGTGACATTTTAAAACAACGAGAAATGAATTTATTTTATCAATTTTATCCTGAAAAATTTAACAGTAAAACAAATGGCATTACATTCAGGCGTTGGTTGTTACAGTCAAACCCACAATTGACAACCTTACTAAAAGAAACCATCGGAGACGGCTTTATAAAAAAACCGACAGAACTTGAAAAATTACTGCCTTTCGCTGAAGACACTGCCTTTTTAGAAGAACTCGCAAGTGTCAAAAAAGAACGCAAAACCATTTTAGCCCATGTGATCGAAAAGGAAACAGGGATCATCGTGGATCCAACTTCTATTTTTGATATTCAAGTTAAACGGCTTCATGCATACAAGCGTCAATTGCTAAATGCGTTACATATTATGTATTTGTACAACCGTTTAAAAGAAGATCCTCATTTTGACATACCACCGCGTACCTTTATTTTTGGTGCTAAAGCTGCACCAGGTTATTACTATGCTAAAAAAGTCATCAAACTCATTCATGCCATTGCAGACATTGTCAATCACGACCCACAAACAAAGGATCGCTTAAAAGTTATCTTTTTAGAAAACTATCGGGTTTCTTTAGCTGAAAATATTTTTCCTGCGGCGGATATTAGCGAACAAATTTCCACGGCAACGAAAGAAGCATCAGGAACAGGGAACATGAAGTTTATGCTTAACGGTGCTTTGACCCTCGGAACTTTAGATGGTGCCAATGTGGAAATGATGGAAGCTGTTGGTGCTGAAAATATGTTTATTTTCGGATTAACCATTGATGAAGTCATGGCTTATGGACGTCATGGTGGTTATCGACCAAGTGACTATTACAACTATGATGGACACATTCATCAAGTTCTTGAACAATTGGTAAATGGCTTTTTTGAAACAGTCAAGCCATCGGAGTTTGATGTGCTGTATCAATCTCTTTTACATGAAGATGAATACTTTTTACTCAAAGATTTTGAAAGCTATGCACAAGCGCATCAACTTGCTGGAGAAACGTTTATGAATCAACGCACGTGGTTTAAAAAAGCAACCCTTAATATTGCCAAAGCCGGTTTCTTTTCTAGCGATCGAACCATTGGCGAGTATGCCAAAGAAATTTGGAAAATTCGTAAATAATGCGCATGGCGTAAAAACTGATGGAATCCACATTCTATTGGTTTTTTCTGTCTAAAAACAAAATTTAATCGTAAACGAGGTTATGGAATGACAACATCTAATCACGTGACACAGCCTTACCCCTACAAAGCCTATTTGGATGAGTACAATGAAATCACGCTTTTAGTGGATACTCACATCCAAGATGTCACAGACGCACCTTTCTTTTTAATTGATTTGATGACAGGGGAAGAGATTGAGTTAATCGTCAAAGAAGTCATTGAACTAGGTCAATACATCAAATATCGACTGCTCATCTGCGAATTTATCAAATTGCTGCATGCTTTTGATGTGGTAGATGGAAAAGGGGTCAAGTCACCTTTGCGCTTAGGTGGTATCACACGAACAAAGTGGTTTGATCAACGTTTTTATGATGCAACTGTTAAATTAGGAATCAGCTACGAAAAAAAGCAAACCCAGTTTAGGATTTGGTCACCAACAGCAGTTGCAGTTTCTGTCGTCCTTTATCAGGATGATCACCCTCACTTCTATGAAATGACTCGAACGACCAATGGGGTGTGGGAGCGGCTGATTACGCAAAATTTAGAAGGCGTTCGCTATCGCTATGACATTAACCACCGTCATATCTCAAAGGAAGTGATTGATCCATATGGCATTGCTTCTACTGAGAATGGCACACACAGTGTCGTCGTTGACCTTGAAAAGACCGTTCAAATTGATCCCGCCTTACGACCTGAATTGAAGCAAATGACAGACGCCATTATTTATGAAGTGAGCATTCGTGATTTCACCATTCATTCAAAAATAGCGAAAGAAAAGCGGGGGAAATATGTAGGGCTATTAGAACTTGATTACCTTAAAGAACTCGGTGTTACGCATATTCAACTGTTGCCCATTTATGATTTTGAAGGCGTAGATGAGCTTCATCCAGATGCTGCTTATAATTGGGGATATAACCCGAGTCAGTACAATGTGCCTGAAGGCAGTTATGCGACGGATCCAACAGATCCCTATAAGCGGATTAATGAATTAAAGACCCTCATTAACGCTTTGCACCAAGCAGGGTTTAGGGTCATTATGGATGTGGTATATAATCATGTTTACAACCGACAAACATTCCCATTTGAAGCACAAGTCTCAACTTATTTTTACCGTTACGACTTACATGGGCGAGCGACCAATGGTAGCGGTTGTGGCAATGATATAGCCAGTGAGCGTGCCATGGTGCGCAAGTTTATGTTAGACTCTGTTAAATTCTGGCTGACAGAATACGGCATGGATGGATTCAGGTTCGATTTAATGGGATTGTTAGATATTAAAACAATGAATGAAATTAGGAAGTTATGTGACACCATTGATCCGACCATTATGTTATATGGTGAAGGCTGGGAGTTAGATACAGCATTAGAGACACATCAAAAAGCCACCTTAGCTAATATGCAATTTTTACCTCGAATTGCGCATTTTAATGATACCTTTCGTGATGTCATAAAAGGATCAACATTTAACCATTTAGAAAAAGGACTTGCACTGGGAAATCTAACGTTCCTCGACTTGGGAAAAGCGTTACTCGCTGGAAGCTCAGGGCGTCAACTTGGCGAATCTTTTAAATTTCTTCACCCTGCGCAAACGATTAATTATGTTGAATGTCACGACAATCATACATTTTGGGACCGTGCCAACATGTCAAATGCACAGGAATCAGATGAAACGCGACGAAAAAGACAACTCTTAGCAACAGCCATGGTGATTTTTGCACAAGGAATTCCATTTTTACATGCTGGACAAGAATTTTTTCGAACCAAAAAAGGTGTAGAAAACAGTTATCAAGACAGTGATGATATTAATGCAATGGATTGGGAGCGAGCAGCGACTTATCAAAAAGAAATTGACTTAGTTAAAGGGTATCTCAAAATTAGAAAAGCGCATGCAGCGTTTCGATTTCCATCGAGTTTACTTGTCAAAAAGCATGTTAGCCTGAGTGACCATCAACAATCAGTGATGATTTACGAATTGAATGATGTCAAAAAATTTGGTGACTATTCGCACATCAAAGTGTTGTTTAACTTAAAAGAAGAATGGATGACGTATCCGACTGAACTTGCTGATTTTCACATGATTGCAAATGAAGAACAAAGCGGATTAAACACGCTCCACGCTTTTATCAACGAAACAGAGCTTGCTTTGCCACCTTTAAGCACGACGATTCTTGTCAAATTGAAGTAGCATGGAAAATCACAAAAGCATCCTTCAAAAAAGATGCTTTTTTTTTTGATTTGTAGTATAATGTTCCTAGGCAGTTTCAAAGTGAAGGACATTGCGTTATTACTTACGTTTTGCTGCACTAGCCAGTTGAAGAAAGGTCGTGTTTGTATTGCTTAAACGTTTCATCCCCTATTATCAACCACATCGCAAGTTGTTCATTGCAGATATGTTATGTGCATCGATTTTAGCTGGTGTTGATTTGGTTTTCCCTTTTGTAACACGCCTTTTTATGAATGATTTTATCCCTCATTACAATACGCAAGCCATGGTGATCTTCACCGTGATTTTAGTTGTCCTTGTTGGGCTTCGATTGTTTTGTAACTACTTTGTTTTGTTTTGGGGTCATATTATGGGGTCGCGTATTGAACGAGATATTCGTCGTGACCTCTTTACGAAGTTTCAAAGTTTGGATTTTACTTATTTTGATGAAAATCAAACACCGAAAATGATGAGTCGCATCGTTGGTGATCTGCGCGACATTTCTGAAGCAGCGCATCATTTACCAGAAGATATTTTTATTTCGACCGTGATGCTTATTGGGACAACGACGCTGTTAATGTTCATTAACGTAACGTTAACGTTGGTGACCATTCCCATCGTCTTGCTCATTATCGGATTTATGTTTTGGATGAGAAAAGCCATGCGACGTGTGAATCAACGCTTGAAAGAAGAACAAGCAGAAATCACAGCTGCGCTCGGCAATTCTTTAGGTGGGATTCGGTTAATGAAATCATTTGCGAACGAGAAACGTGAACTGCGTCGCTTTGATTACAACAACGAAAAATACTACGATTCATGGTTTAATTTTTATAAGTATGTCGGTACTTTCCACAGTACGAACAACTTCCTCATCGATTTAGCCAATGTGGCGATTTTGATCACAGGCGGTTTATTAATTGTTAACTCACAAATGAATATCGGAGACATGATGGCCTTCTTCTTGTACTTAAACTTCCTCATTCAACCCATTAGAAGGCTCATGCAATTTATGGAATTGACCCAATCAGCAGCAGCGGGATTTAGCCGTTTCTGTGAAGTGATGGATATTGAGCCGGACATTAAATCTCCTGAAAATGCCAAACAGCTAACGGATCCAAAAGGAGACATTGCATTCAAAAATGTCAATTTTGCTTATCAAGGTGAATCAACCCATGTTCTAAACAATTTCAGCCTCAACATTCCAGCTGGAAGAAAAATTGCTTTAGTTGGAGAATCAGGCGTTGGGAAATCAACCCTCTCTCAATTGGTTCCCAGATATTACGATGTGAATGCAGGGAGCATTAAAGTTGACGGTATTGACATTAGAGAATATGAATTGTCAACCCTCAGGCATGCAATTGGTCATGTTTCACAAGATGTCTATCTGTTTTATGACACCATTATTGAAAATATTCGGTATGGTCGCATGGATGCCAGCGACGATGAAGTTCAAGCTGCTGCGAAAAAAGCGAACATCCATGACTTTATTATCGGTTTAGAAGCGGGCTATCAGACAGAAGTTGGAGAGCGGGGGATCAAGCTTTCAGGCGGACAAAAACAAAGAATTGCCATCGCACGGGTGTTTTTAAAAAATCCGAAAATCCTCATTTTAGATGAAGCCACATCAGCCCTTGATAATTTAACAGAGCAGTTAATTCAAAAATCTTTGGATGAATTATCAGTTGGAAAGACGGTGATTACCATTGCGCATCGCTTATCGACAGTTAAAAATGCAGATGAAATTATTGTCTTAGGAAAAGAAGGGATTGCAGAACGGGGCGAGCATGATGACCTCATTGCATCAGGTGGCTATTATGCGAAATTGTGGCATGGAAATGAATCGTAGTCATACTTAGTGCTGCACTCTTGCAGCACTAGACATAAAAGATGGGATGAGATAGAATGTCGAAAAAAATAGTTGTTTTAACCCTATTGATAAGTGTGTTCATTTTGCTATGGGGGTGTGGCGTTCCTGCTGAAGTGGTAGCGAGACGACCAGCTTCTGATGAAGCGGTCTCAAAAGCAACAGTTCCAGTGGTAGATGAGGTGACGTACGAAGCCACTTATGAAGAAGAGGTGGATGCGTTAACAGAAGAGCTGCCTTATTTTATCGGTGCTTTTGAGAAGTTCTTTTATCATCAGCTTGATGAGGAAGAGCGGGTTATTTATCGTGCCTTGCGAGATGGTGTGTGGCGTGGTGATGAAGAAATTCAACTTGAAACAGATGATATCGAAAAAATCCATCGACTCTATCGATGGGTACTCTTTGATTATCCTGAATTTTTCTGGGTAACAGGGGCTGGGAGAACAACTGTTTCACGTTGGTCAGATGGACGTGTTTATGCCAGCTTTGAACCTGAGTTTGGACACACAGCTGAAGCTAGAATCACCATGCAAGCTGAAATAGATGCTGCTGTTGATGCCTTTCTTACCAGTGTCGAACCAGGTCTTTCTGAATATGAATTGGTGCGCGTGGTCTATGAATATTTAATTAGGACGACTGTCTATGATTTGGATGCGCCTGATCACCAAAACATTTATAGTGTTTTTGTTAACCGAGAATCAGTTTGTGCGGGCATTTCAAAAGCGGCGCAGTTGTTGTTGGAGCGACTTGGTATTTTTGCAACTTATGTCGTCGGTGACGCTTATGTGCCAGGCACTTCTACAGAGCCGATTGCGCATGCATGGAACCTTGTCCGAATTTATGGCGTCTATTACCATTTAGATGTGACATGGGGAAGTCCTGGATTTTTAGAAGGGAGCACATTAGCAGATCGTATCGACGTTGTTTACGATTATTTGCTGTTAAATGATGAACTCATTTTTCGCACACATACCTTAGATGAAGGGATTACTTTACCACCTGCAACGTCTTTGGCACATAACTTTTTTGTGATGAAGGGGATGTTTTATGAAACACATGAGCCAGAACGTGCGTTGGATGCGATGAACACCAGTATTTTAAATGGAGACGATTGGATTGCTTTTAAATTTTCAACACCTGAGTTATTTGAAAGCATGCGAACAGCTATTTTAGAAGATTTGGCGCCACAAGCAGCTAGAAATTTAGCTGAATGGTATGATTTGGAAAGTGTTCGCTATTATTTTCTTTATAAAGAGAACTTGAACAAAATAACCATTTATTGGGTATATGGCTAATGATTTATCCAGCTTTTGCGGTTGTAAAAGCTGGATTTCAATGTATCATTAAACTTGAATAGTTGGAGGACTGTAGAGATGCTCGTTGAAACAGAAAAATTAGAGTTTAAAGAAATTGCAACAAATGAAATTTACAAAGAGATCATTGCATTTGCCAATACAGATGGCGGGAGGCTGTTGATTGGTATAAATGACCGAGGAGAATTAACCCCTTTAGTCAATGTTGATGATGTGTATACGCGTGTAACCAATGGGATTCGTGATACCATTGCACCTGATGTTACGATGTTTACAACCTACCAATTAGAGGAAAATCATACGATTCAAATTGATGTAGCTGAAGGTCAGAATAAGCCTTATTACTTAAAAGCAAAAGGATTAAAGCCATCCGGTGTTTATGTTCGCCAAGGGACATCTTCTGTACAAGCTTCATTTGAGCAAATTAGGCAGTTGATTAAAGAAAGTGACGGTGATACGTTTGAATCTTTACGTTCATTAAATCAAGATTTAAGTTTTGAGCAGTGTGAAAGGATTTTTAAAAAGCATGAACTCGCTTTCGACCAAGAAAAATTTAATATTCTTGGCATTAAGAATCACAATTCTGGGCTGTATACCAATCTTGGGTTACTATTTGCAGATCAATGTCAGCACACCATCAAAATTGCAGTCTTTGATGATGTTGAAAATACGATATTTAAAGATCGACAAGAATTTTTTGGTTCGCTTTTGCAACAAGTAGAAGATGCTTTTAAATATATCCAGCTTAACAATAAGACGCGTTCTGTTATTGATGACTTAGTGCGTAAAGATTATTGGGATTACCCGAAAGAAGCATTACGTGAAGCATTAATCAATGCGGTGATGCACCGTGATTACAGTTATAGTGGTAGTATTATCGTTAATATTAATCGTGCATTTATTGAGTTTATTTCGATTGGAGGACTGTTACCGGGAATGAGTCGTGAAGATATTCTTTTAGGTGTTTCTCAGTTGAGAAATCAAAAATTGACAGAAGTTTTTCTCAGGTTAAATATTATTGAAGCATATGGCACAGGAATAAAACGCATTTTTAATTTGTATAAAGGATCTAAGCAGTTGCCACAAATTGATGTGGGTCCTAATTCTTTTAGAATCCGTATTCCGAATCGGAATGAAATGGTTTAAAAACTTGTGATCTCACTTCATTTCTCGTATTCTATCATTAAAAAATCTTTATTTTTTAATTATGCCGTGCTATAATGGTTATCATAATTTAAAAAAGTACTTATTTTTGATTATAGAAAAGGAAATTGAATCTCATGTATGAAAAACTAGCGAAGATTTATTATAAGTATTCAGAAAGTGACTATCACAAAGAATATGAAAAGCGAATGAATGACTATGGTGCTGTGCAAATTGCGCTGCAGATAAAACCTTTGAAATCTAACGAAGTATTCCAGTGTTTCTATGTGAATCATCAGACTTTGATGTTGGATCATGAAAAAATAATCAAAAATAGTCGAATGATTGAGCAGATGATGATCGATTTACCAGGCGTGGCGCTGAGTCACTATGTTCACACCAAGTTGGTTAATGAATTAGTCAATACGAATAAAATCGAAGGCATTAGAAGTACGAAAGCTGAAATGAGAAAGGCACTTCAATCTAATCATTCAAAGAAGAAGATCAAATATCGAAGCTTTGTTAATGCTTATCGACATTTATTAGAAAATCGTACATGGACTAAAATAGAGACGATTGATGAAATTAGGAAGATTTATGATGAACTTGTTGCGAATGAAGTAAGTGATGAAGATCAATTGGATGGTGAATTATTCAGAAAAACTGGCGTTGAAGTTGTGACAGGTAGCCAGAGGGTGCTTCATAAAGGAATAGAACCTGAGTCTTCCATTAAAGCGGCACTGCATCGCTTGATTATGCTTTTAAATGATCATGACATACCGGGGCTTTACCGAATTGCCATTGCACATTACTATTTTGGTTACATACATCCTTATTATGATGGAAACGGTCGAACTGCTCGTTACATCAGTAGTTTGTACTTGAAAAATGAGTTGGACATCTTAACAGCATTAACGTTATCTTATGCGATCGAACAGAATAAGAAACTTTATTATGATGGTTTTGAAGATGCAAGCCATCATTTGAATAAAGGTGAACTTACTCATTTTTGTCAGTCGTTTTTTAAAATTTTATTGGATGCACAAACCTATATTTTAGATGAACTGTTGAGAAAAACAAATCAATTGAATAAACTTTTTTCCGTGGTAGAAGTGGGCATGGCGCATTTGCATGCTGATGAAAAAGAAGTTTTGGAGGTTTTAGGGCAACATTATCTTTTTGGGCTAGAAGGGGAAAGTTTTTCAAAAAAAGAATTAGAAGACGTACTGGAGCTTTCAGCTTATAAAGTGAGTAAAGCCATTGATGCGTTGGTGAAAAGAGAAATGGTTCGAGTGGTTAAAAAGAAGCCATTCTTTATTTCATTAACAGAGCAATTCATAGAGGTACTGGCGTTAGATGCGTGAAAAAAATGAATGAAAGAAGGATAGGAGAATGAAATGATGGAACAACAATTTCAAGTAGTCAGTCCATACGAACCATCAGGGGATCAACCCGAAGCCATTAAACAATTGGCTCATCATTTAAAAAAAGGTGTGAAAGAACAGGTTTTACTCGGTGCAACAGGGACAGGAAAGACCTTTACGATCGCCAATGTGATTCAGGAAGTTCAGAAGCCGACCTTGGTTTTAGCGCATAATAAAACATTGGCAGGTCAGCTTTATAGTGAATTAAAGGAGTTTTTCCCCAATAACGCGGTTGAGTATTTTGTGAGTTATTATGACTATTACCAACCAGAAGCTTATGTGCCGTCATCAGATACGTTTATTGAGAAAGATTCAGCAGTGAATGACGAAATTGATAAATTACGTCACTCGGCAACGGCTTCTATTTTAGAACGTCGTGATGTGGTGGTCGTTGCTTCTGTTTCTTGTATTTACGGGATCGGGGATCCTCAGGAATATAAACGGATGATGGTTTCATTAAGGGTTGGACAAGAGCTGGAGCGCAACGGGTTGTTAAATGAATTGGTTCGGATTCAGTATGATCGAAATGACATTGATTTTTCTCGAGGGACATTTAGAGTTCGCGGTGATGTGGTTGAAGTTTATCCGGTTGGACAGGAACGTAATGCGATCCGAATTGAGTTTTTTGGTGATGAAATTGACCGCATTCGCGAAATTGATACGGTAACAGGGGCTGTTATTGGAGAAAGAAATCATGTGGTCATTTTTCCAGCTTCTCACTTTGTGACAGGTGAAGAACGGCTTAAAATTGCGATGAAAAACATTGAAAAAGAGATGGAAGCGCAAGTGGCTCATTTTGAAGCGCACGGAAAATTGATCGAAGCCCAACGCATTGAGCAACGAACGCGATATGATTTGGAAATGTTAATGGAAATGGGCTTTTGTTCAGGGGTCGAAAATTATTCAGGTCCTTTATCTTTAAGAGAATCAGGATCGACGCCTTATTGCTTGCTGGACTTTTTTCAAGATGACTGGCTACTTGTTGCTGATGAGTCACATGTCATGTTGCCACAAGTTCGCGGGATGTACAATGGTGACCGCGCAAGAAAAGAAACGCTGGTGAATCATGGCTTCAGACTGCCGTCTGCTTTAGACAATCGTCCGCTTCGCTTTGAAGAATTTGAAGACAAGCTAGATCAAGCCATTTACGTCTCAGCAACACCTGGTGATTATGAATTAGAACGCACGCCGCATGTGATTCAACAAATTATCAGACCGACAGGCTTGGTTGATCCCCTCATTGAAATTCATAAAAGTGAAGGTCAAATTGATCATTTACTTGGAGAAATTCACGAGCGCATTGAAAAAGATGAAAGAATCCTTATCACGACCCTTACGATCAAAATGTCAGAAGAATTAACCAATTATCTGAAAGATTTAGGGATTAAAGTCGCGTATTTACATTCAGAAATTAAAACGCTAGAACGGATTGAAATCATCCGTGACTTACGTGCAGGTGTTTACGACGTTTTGGTTGGGATTAACCTCCTTCGTGAGGGGCTTGACATTCCAGAAGTCTCTTTGGTTGCCATTTTGGATGCTGATAAAGAAGGTTTTTTACGTAGTGAGCGTTCTTTGATTCAAACGATCGGGCGAGCAGCACGTAACGCAGAAGGTCGGGTTATTTTATATGCAGATAAGATGACCAACTCGATGTCTAAAGCCATTGAAGAAACAGAACGTCGTCGAGAGATTCAACTGGCGTTTAACGAAGCGCATGGGATTGTGCCACAGACGATTAAAAAAGAAATCCGAGCAGCCATTAGAGCCACCGAAGCGACGCAGGCTGATGCGAAAATGTCGACGAAGAAAATGACCAAATCTGAAAAAGAACAGCTCATTGCTAGATTAGAAACTGAAATGCGTGATGCAGCTAAAGCCCTTGACTTTGAAACAGCAGCTAGCTTGCGGGATG
The DNA here is from genome assembly GCA_009778135.1 of Defluviitaleaceae bacterium. GTDB lineage: Bacteria > Bacillota_I > Bacilli_A > MOL361 > Turicibacteraceae > WRKJ01. Next base: position 20,098 of record WRKJ01000105.1, on the reverse strand, counting down.
TCATGATCGAGTTGAAAGGGCAGTAATTTGAAAAATAATTTGAAAAAGTATTGACTTTTAAATTAATTCGTGTATACTATATAAAAAACAGGCAAAAGGATGGTCAAGATGAACCGAGTAAGTTTAACTGAAACGAACCGATTTTATTTTTACGGGTATTTTCAAACAGGGTCTCTTGGCCACTGTTTCTTTCCATTACCCGAATAAAGGAGTTCGGTAATCGGAATGAACGACAGCCGAGTAGACCTTTGGAAAAAGGCTACTCGGTTTTTTTGTTACCTGACGTCGTGGAGGGCGTGGTCAGCTGTTTTGATCAAAGACACATTAAAATTCACAGAACGCTATAGGAGGCAACACAGATGGTTATTATGATTAAAAGAAATTCACCGAAAGAAAAAATAGAGCATTTAGTAACATGGTTACAAGAAAAAGAATTTATTGTCCGACAGTTTCACGGAGAAGATCAGTTGGTTTTAGGGATTATCGGAAAGACAGCCACATTAGATTTAGAAATGTTACAAAGTTTAGACATTGTAGAGACTGCTTCTCAAATGTCGGATCCGTTTAAAGCAGCCAATCGAAAGATGCATCCGGAAGATAGTATCATCAGCATTGGTGGTGTTAAAATCGGAGGTGGCAACTTTGATATTATGGCAGGGCCTTGTTCGGTAGAAAGCCGTGAACAAATCACTTATATTGCTCAAAAGATTAAAGAAGCAGGTGTGGGTCTATTACGTGGCGGTGCTTTCAAACCGAGAACATCTCCTTATGATTTCCAAGGGTTAAAAGACGAAGGACTTGAGTTGTTAAAAGAAGCCAGAAAAGCAACAGGTTTGCCGATTGTGACAGAGTTAATGGATGCGAAACAGATTCATTTGTTTGAAGATATCGATTGTATTCAAGTCGGTGCAAGAAATACGCAAAACTACGATTTATTAAAAGAAATTGGCAAAACGAAGACACCTGTTCTTCTAAAACGTGGTTTAGCTGGTACGATTAAAGAATTGTTGATGAGTGCTGAATATATCATGGCGAATGGGAATGAAAATGTCATTTTATGTGAGCGGGGAATCCGAACTTATGAATCAGATTATACAAGAAATACGTTGGATTTATCAGCTGTGCCTGTTTTAAGAAAGTTAACGCATTTACCGATTGTGGTTGATCCGAGTCATGGAACAGGAAAAGCTGATTTGGTACCGTCGATGGCATTAGCTGCCGCTGCTGCGGGTGCTGATGGGTTGATGATTGAAGTTCATAATGATCCAGCCAATGCGTTAAGTGATGGACCACAATGTTTAACACCAGAAGAGTTCCATACATTAGCGGGACAAATTAGACAAATTAGAGAGGTAATTACACAATGAGAATCGGAATAGTCGGTTTAGGATTAATTGGTGGCTCTTTGGCGAAAGCCTATAAACGTCGAGAAGGTGTGACCGTTTTAGGGGTTGACCAAGATGCTTCGATTACGGCATTTGCACAGATGGCCGAAGCCATTGACGACGCGTTGACTGTTGAAAATATGGTCAGCTGTGATGTCATCCTGTTAGCCACTTACCCAGTCGGTGTCGTGGAATGGGTTAAAGCACATGCAAAGCAGCTACCTCAAGAGATGTTGGTCATTGATTGCTCTGGAACGAAAGCAACGATTTGTGAGACATTATTTCCCATTGCCAAAGAACATGGGTTTCATTTTGTCGGCGGTCATCCCATGGCTGGTACGCATCAATCCGGATTTAAATATAGCGTAGAAGATTTGTTTGATGGGGCACCGATGGTCATTGTGCCACCCACTTTTGATGACATTCGTTTATTAGAACGGGTTAAAGCGGTGTTAGCACCTATTGGATTTGGACATTTCTCATATACGACTGCCAAAGAACATGATGAATTGATTGCGTTCACTTCACAAATGCCACATTTAATCTCTAACGGATTTATTAAAAGTCCAACGGCTAAAAGACATCAAGGTTATTCGGCAGGAAGCTACAAAGATTTAACCCGTGTGGCATGGTTGAATCCTGAAATGTGGGCGGAATTGTTTTTAGAAAACAAAGCGTATCTTTTACAGGAAATGGAGACGTTTATGGCTGCGATAACGGCGTATAAGGAAGCGATTGAACAAGATGATGAACAACAGTTAATTGCTTTACTTGATGCGGGACGTCAGTGTAAGAAAGAGGTGGACGGCCCATGATCACCATTGATGTGCCTGTTAGTAAGCCTTATGAGGTGGTCATCGGAACGGGAATCCTTTCTCAGATTGGGAATCGATTGCAGCAACTCGTTCCTCAAGCAAAAAAAATTGCCATTATAACCGATGACAATGTGAAAACTTTATACTTAGCTGTGGTGAAACAGCATCTTTTAACAGTTGGGTTAGAAGTTGTTGATCTATCCATTCGACCGGGTGAAGCTTCTAAAAATAGTGACACTTACATCAAGTTGCAAAATGGGTTAGCTGAAGCAGCATTGACTGGGACAGATGCCATCGTGGCTTTAGGTGGTGGTGTAGTTGGTGATTTAGCAGGATTTGTGGCTGCAACATACTTACGAGGGATTTCTTATGTGCAAATCCCAACCAGCTTGCTTGCCATGGTTGATTCGTCAGTAGGTGGGAAAACAGCCATTGATTTACCAGTTGGCAAAAATTTAGTGGGTGCTTTTTATCAGCCAGTGCTCGTTTTATGCGATACTGCCTTACTTGAAACATTACCAGTTGACATTTTAAACGACGGTTACAGTGAAATCATTAAATATGGCATGCTCGGTCATCCTGAGTTGTTAAAAACACTTGCTAAAGATCAACTTGATCTCAATGAAGTCGTTGCGACTTGTGTCAAAATGAAAAGCGACATTGTATGTGCCGACGAGTTTGATAAAGGTATCCGAAAACTGCTTAACTTTGGACATACCATCGGACACGCCATTGAACAAGTGAGTGGCTACACAGTGAGTCATGGGAAAGCAGTTGCCATTGGAATGGTCATGGATACCCGTGCAGCGGTTGCCCTCGGATATTGTCCGCTTGAATGTTTAGCATTATTACGTCGCTTGTTAGAAAAATATAACTTGCCGTCTTCAACAACTTATAGCGCTGAAGCGATTTATGAAGGTGCCACGCGAGACAAAAAAAGAGAAGGGGATCAACTTACGAATGTTGTACCGTGTGCAGTAGGAAAATGTGAACTAACGACCATCAGCATGGCAGAATTTTATCACTGGATCAAAAAAGGAGTGAATGTATGATTGTAACAATGGAACCAGGACCGATCAAAGGAGATATTTTTGCCATTCCGTCAAAATCTCATTTGCATCGGTTGCTCATTTGTGCCAGCTTGGCTGATCAAGCAACGACCATTTATTGTCAGCATACAGGTGCAGTTGATATTGCGGCGACGGTTGCTTGTTTGCAAAGCTTAGGCGCAAAAATTGAAACATTAACAGATGGTTTTTTGGTTCAACCTTTAGACCGAGAAAACTTGCCGGAAAAAGCAGTGCTTCCATGTAAAGAAAGTGGTTCGACGTTTAGATTTATGCTGCCGGTTGTTTGTGCACTCGGTGTCACGGGAGAGTTTCAGATGGAAGGACGTTTGCCCGAAAGGCCCATCGCACCTTTAGATGGTGTGTTAACGGGTAAAGGCATCACGTTAAGTCGACCGACGGAAGCGACATTACGTTGTGAAGGTAAGTTAGAAGCAGGAACCTATGCCATCGCTGGTAATGTGTCTTCTCAATACATCAGTGGCTTACTCATGGCACTGCCTTTACTTGAAGCAAATAGCACTTTAGAGATTACTGAAACATTACAATCAGGAGACTATATTGCGATTACATTAGGGGTGCAAAAAGACTTTGGTTTGACGCATGAACAAATCGGAACAACTTACCATGTGAAAGGTGGTGCTACTTTAACAAGTCCATCCGAAGCACTTACTGATGGAGATTGGTCCAATGGTGCTTTTTGGTTAGCAAGTGGTGCCATGCCAGGCGGTGACATTACTTTAAAAAGCATCAATCCCAACAGTTTACAAGGCGACCGTCGCATGGCTGATATCATCCGTCAAATTGGCGCACGTATCAGCTGGGATGACCATGCTGTGACTGTTAAAGAAGGCACGCGACATGGGATTGAAATTGATGCAGGAGAGATTCCAGATTTGATCCCTGTCATCGCTGCCATTTTGTCAGTTGCGAAAGGGAGAAGTGTGATTAAAAATGCAGGCCGACTACGAATCAAAGAATCAGATAGATTGGCGACAACTGCTAGTACGTTGAATGCTCTCGGTGCGAAAGTGACAGAGCTTGAAGATGGTTTGATTATTGACGGTGTTCCTCACTTAATAGGAGGAAGGGTTGATGCCCATATTGACCATCGGATCGCCATGCTTGCAGCTGCTGCTTCGACTGCTTGTACAGAACCTGTCATTTTAACAGGCGCCGAAGCGGTGAACAAGTCTTATCCGAAGCTATGGGAAGATTTTGAGAAACTGGGTAAGCCGTTGAAAATAGAAGTGTTAGATTAATGGCGAATCAGTTTGATGAACAACTGAAAAGTCCATCTGGAAGCTGCGCAGAAGAAAGGAACGGAAAAAACCATGAGTAGTGTTTGGAAAAATAAATTAGCTTTATCCATTTTCGGTCAATCTCACGCACCTGCCATTGGCATGACGTTAGATGGTTTGCCTGCAGGCATTCCCATTGACATGGATGTGTTACAACAGTTTTTAAATCGACGTGCACCTGGTCGAAACCCTTGGTCGACCACGAGAAAAGAAGCAGATATACCGCAATTTTTAACAGGTCTTGTTGACAATCAAACATGTGGTGCACCGCTAACGGCAGTGATTCATAATCAAAATATTCGCTCAGTAGATTATGAAAATCTCAAAAAAATACCACGACCTGGTCATGCTGATTTTCCCGCCCATGTGAAACATGGGGGTTATCAGGATGTCGCTGGTGGCGGTCATTTCTCAGGAAGGTTGACCGCACCGCTTTGTATAGCAGGTGGGATTGCATTGCAGATACTTGCGAAGAACGGCATTTATATCGGTGCACATATTGCTTCTATCGGAGATGTTTGTGATGAAAGGTTTGATCCTGTTCAAGTGGCGAAAGATCACCTATTAACGGTTGGTGAAAAAGAATTTCCCGTCGTTAATGATGAAGCAGGCGTTGCGATGAAAGAAGCGGTGGATCAAGCAAGAAGAAAGTTGGATTCGTTAGGCGGTACCATTGAATGTGCCATCATTGGTTTACCTGTTGGACTTGGTGAACCGATGTTTGATGGGATGGAAAATCGATTATCTGCTTTGATGTTTGCCATTCCTGCGATCAAAGGAATCGAATTTGGTGCGGGGTTTGATGCGGCAACGATGACGGGTAGTGTTCATAATGACGACTATTATTACGAAGGTGATCAAGTCAAAACGATAACCAATCATCATGGTGGCATTCTTGGCGGCATGACGACAGGGATGCCGTTGCTGTTTAAAGTTGCAGTGAAGCCAACCTCTTCTATTGCACAAACGCAACAAAGTGTTGATCTAACACGTCAAGCGCATGCGATCTTGGAAGTTCATGGGCGACATGATCCATGTATCGTACCAAGGGCAGTACCCTGTGTAGAAGCCGTTGCTGCCATTTGTATCTTAGATGTGTTGTTAGAAAGTGGGAAGTTGTGAAAATGCACAACGGGAAGGAGTTTAGAACATGAGTTTAGATAAATTAAGAGATGACATTGATCGAATTGATCATGAATTAATCACGTTGTTCAAAGAGCGGATGGATGTGGTATCACAAATTGCTGATTATAAAAAAGCCAACCATTTTCCGACACTTGATAAAAGTCGTGAAGAAGCAAAAGTGTTGGCACTTGCAAAAAAATTACCTGATGAATTAAGCACGTATATTTACCCATTGTACGATACATTATTTGAAATCAGTCGTAATTATCAACATTTACATAAGACGGATCATTCACCTCTTTATCATGAAATTACACAAGCCATTGAGCAGACACCTAAAATGTTGAAAGAAAATCCCGTTGTTGCTTGTCAAGGGATCGAAGGTGCGTACTCTGGACTTGCAAGTAAAAAGCTTTTTAAACATCCAGATGTGCAATATTTCAACACATTCGAAGGGGTTTTTTCTGCCATTGAAAATGGCTTTTGTGAATATGGTGTTTTGCCATTAGAAAATTCGACAGCTGGATCAGTTAATGCCGTATATCGTTTGTTACAAGTTCACGATTTTAAAATCGTAAAAAGCATGCGTCTTAAAATTGATCACAATTTAGCAGTGAAAAATGGCGTCAAGCAAGCTGATATTAAAGAAATCATTTCTCACCCGCAAGCACTTGCTCAATGTGCTGCTTTAATTGAAAAAATAGGAACAGCAGTTAAAATAACACCTTGCGAAAATACCGCTTTGGCTGCCAAATTAGTGGCAACATCTGAACGAAACGACTTAGCTGCCATTTGCTCCACTCACTCTGTTGCACGGTATGGACTCGACTGTTTAAAACGAGATGTTCAAGATCAAAGTAATAATTATACAAGGTTTATTTGTATGGCGAAAAACTTAGAGATTTATCCAGGTGCAGATAAAACCAGTATTATGGCTGTGTTGCCGCATCAGCCAGGTGCCCTTTATAAAGTACTTGCTAGATTTCATGCATTGGGCATCAATTTACAAAAATTGGAAAGTCGACCGATGCCAGATAAAGATTTCCAATTTAAATTTTACTTCGACTTAGAAACGTCTATCTATTCAAAAGAGTTCGCCATTTTAATGGACAGCTTAGATGAAATTTGTCAAGAGTTTAAATATTTAGGCAGTTATCTCGAGGTGGTGTAATGTTGCAGTATGGCCTAATCGGTGAAAAACTCACCCATAGTTACTCACCTTTGATTCACAAAGCATTAGGTGATTATACATATGACTTATTCGAAGTTGAACGTGATAAACTGGCGAATTTTATGGAAACGACCCCTTTTGATGGGTTGAATGTGACGATCCCTTACAAACAAGCATGCCTTGCTTATTGTGATCAGCTATCACCAGCAGCCCGTGCGATCGGTAGTGTGAATACCATTAAACGCATGAAAGATGGCAGTTTATATGGGGATAATACCGATGCTGCAGGGTTTTTACACCTGTTGAAAATCGGGAATATCAACGTAAAAGAAAAAAAAGTTCTTGTGCTAGGCAGTGGTGGGAGTCGGTTAACAGCAAGTCATGTTTTAAAAGAAGAAGGCGCAAAAGAGATCATTGTTGTGTCGCGTCAAGGTGTCAATCATTATGATAATTTGGATCAACATGAGGATAGTCAAGTGATCATTAACACGACGCCTGTTGGTATGTATCCGTACAATGGGGCATCACCTGTCGCTTTGTCCCCTTTTAAAAATTTAGAAGGTGTCGTCGATTTAATCTATAACCCGCATCAGACGGCTTTGCTTTTAGAAGCTAAAAAACGAGGGATTCCTCATATAGGTGGTTTACCGATGCTCGTTGCACAAGCAGCTGCAGCATCTGAAGTTTTTATAGGTCAACGGATTTCCGATGAGAAAATCGATCAAATTGTAGCAAGTATTCAAAAAGAAACACAAAACATCATTTTGATCGGAATGCCTGGTTCTGGAAAAACGACCGTCGGACTTGCACTAGCTGAATTGACAGGTCGAAAAGTCGTTGATACAGATCACGAAATTGAAAAACGAACAGGAAAATCCATCCCCGACATTTTCAAAGAAGAAGGGGAATCCAGTTTTAGAACCTATGAATCTGATGTGATCAAACAAGTGGGTGCTTTATCAGGCGTTATTGTGACAACAGGTGGTGGTTGTGTCACACGTCTTGAAAATGAAGCATCCCTGCATCAAAATGGCGTTATTTTATTTTTAGAACGTCAACTGGAAGCACTGGACCGGACAAATCGCCCGCTTTCTATGGGAGACCTGGCAAGCATGTATGAAGTGCGTTCGCCTTTGTACCAGCAGTTTGCTGATCAGACGGTTGTGAATGATGATCAGGTTGATGTCGTGGCCAAAAAAGTGTTGGAGGCTTTTTATGAAATTATTGATCGTTAATGGGCCTAATTTAAATATGCTCGGCATGCGTGAGCCAGCTATTTATGGTCATGCAACTTACGAAGATTTGAAAAATCTTGTAAAAACGACTTGTAAGACGCATCAAATTGAGTATCACATTTTTCAATCCAATCATGAAGGTGCTTTGGTCGATGTCATACAAGCTGCTTACGATGTTTATGATGGCATTATCATTAACCCGGCAGCTTACACCCACACGAGCATTGCCATCTTGGATGCGTTAAAAGCGGTTGGTTTACCAGCAGTTGAAGTTCATTTATCCAACATACATGAACGAGAAACATTTCGTCAACGATCATATGCAGGGATGGCTTGTCAACATACCATTATGGGAAAAGGAATCGAAGGTTATCAAGAAGCGATTCTTTACTTGAAAGATGAGCTGGCGATGATGATTGATTGAAGCAATGTGTATTGCTTCTTTTCTTTTTTAGAAAAATAGTGTATACTGATTAAAGAAGCTGGCATGCTAACCAGAGTTGAAATGCTTACATCATTTGAAATTGTAAAATGAACAGAAATTGAATAAGGAAGGTGATGACAATGGGAGATTTTTCTCTTAATCGATCTAATCGTGTTCGCTTGTCGCGTTTTTTAAAAGGAAAAGACGTTGTTTTGCGTGGAATTTCAGCACTTCAATATATGGAATTATTTGTTGAAGATCACTTTTCTTTTGATGCAGCAAAAGCATGCATTTTTGTTTATTCAACGGAAGAGATGACAGAAGGGAATTTTGATGTAAAACGCGTTGATGATTTTTCAAACATTGATTACAACGACGAATGGGACATTCTTTGCGCTACATTAAGCCAAGTCGTTAACGATGTGTTAGCTGAACCCGCTTTGATGCATCAAGCTATTCTTGTTGAAGCATTGGCGAATCACTATGAAGAGCAAGGTCACTTTGGTGAAATTGAAGTTGAAGCCGTGCATCAAGCTGAATTTGAACAGTTAAAAGCTTTAGCCGTGAAGTTTTACGATTAAGACTTGCTTTCTAAATAAAAACTGTCACGTGAATAACCAATGATGATGAAACGAATCTTGAATAACCCCCCTAAAGCATGATATACTAAATCACAAAGAAAAGGAGCGGTCAAAATGGAATTAGAAAGAAGTGAATCAGTAGTAAGAAATTTTATGAATATGATTGAAAAAGAAGCTAAAAAGTTCCAATCGAATACTGGAGAAGTCGAGTTATTAATAAGCCGTGACTCACTTGAAAAAACAATCGCTGAGGAAATACTATTCATGGAGATTGAAAAAGGTAAACAATCAGTTCGTGAAGGTAGAACCCACACAAAAGCAGATTTCCAAAGAAAGTATGGTCTAACATAATGATAAAATTCAATCTAATTATCGCTGATGATGTCGACATTGACATTGAGGAAGCTATTGAAAGAAAAAAAGAATACGGTGCATATCAAAGCACTATTTACGAACTTTTAAAGGAAATCAATTCTTGTTACACTAAACTGGAAAGCAGTCCTAAAAGTGGTTCAAACCTATCTGCAAGGGTTAGCCGAGAAACGAATATTAAATATCTTCTAGTAAAAGATTATGTTATGATTTATGAGATTACAGGAGAAGAAGAAGTCACGATTTACAGATTTTTGTCAGCTAGAACTAACTGGATAAACACAGTCTAAGCATAACTGAACAAAAAAAGAGCGATCCCAAAAGGTATGTTGAATCAGGGGTCGCTTTATTACTTTCTCAATTATGAATAGGGCAATTCTCGCTTACACATAAAGTTGTCATTTTTTTTAAAATTTCATTTTAGTGTTAAAAATCGACATATTATGTTTCGAAGATGTGATATAATCTCATTATGTATGATGGTGTATTCTAGATAAACATGATCAAGGCATAAAAGGTGAGATCAAAAATTCTATAAAAAACGACGACAAAGCGAAGCCTGAAATTCGCTGCATTTTAATGTCTACCCTTGTTAGGCTACAATTTTAGGGGGGTAGAGGAGTGCTTTGCCTTCAGACGCTGTGACGACAGTATTTATGGGCGTTTTTAACGGAAAATTTTGACAATACCGCAAAAAAATGGGAGGCTTTAAAATGAATAAGTTTTTACGTCGTTTGATCATCGCTTTTTTCCTGGGATTTTCTTTACTCGCAACTGGGATAGCATTTGCGTCAAATCATGCTGATTCTATAGAGATCAATGAGATGTCTTTACATGACTATCTGATTGAAAATTATGGCTATGCATTTATCCAAAATCATAATCACGCGCTTGAGATGATATCGGAGCTTTATGGTTTATTTCCAACAAGTAGAATGGGGGCAACGATTTATCCCGCGTACTTTGGAGGATTATATATCAATGAAGACGGTGAGCTCGTTATCCTTAAGTTAGAGGATGGCCTTTCAAATTCGAATACGATGATTGCTCGTTTTGAAGATGCAATTATCAAGCCAGCTGAGTTTTCATATCAAGCGTTAGTCGCAACGATGGACTTTTTGAATGCGACGATTACTGATCCTGTGATGAGTAATACGAGTGCTTGGTCACTGGATGTGATCGGTAATCAAGTGGTTGTGGCGTTGATTGACTACAACCCAGATGCAATTGATTTGTTTAGAAACACGATTCTTGATTCTCCAATTATTACCTTTGAACAAGGTGATATCATAACGATGGATGGTGTTTTTCATGAAGAACAGCGGCAAGAAATGGCGGCATTTAGTGTACCGCTATTTGGAACGACACGTCCATCTGCGACTCAGCCAATGATTCAAAATCCACGACCTCAGATTAGAACTGGGGATCAAATCTGGTTTTATCGAGCTGGAAGAGGCTGGATTGATCATCTCTCAGTCGGATACAGGGCATCAAATCTATGGGGAGAACCTGGATTTGTTAGTGCTGCACATCGTGATGTGCCTTTTCTTCCTCTTCCTCTGTTTGGTGGAGGCTTGCAAGTAGGAGATATTGTAACCAATCATTTTGGTGCGCGTATAGGTGTTGTGCACCAGGCTCGACTTCAAGGGATTGATGCGATATTCGTTGCCACAGATCCTGGTGTCGTTGTCCATTCACATGGACCGCTTACTTACGATGGGATTGTCGTGGGGCAACTGGTGCTTAGCAGAGGGGCGCAAAGTGGTTATCAATTTGCTACAATATTAAATGCAAATACAAGTGCATCTGTTGGTACTCTACTTAACCCGATCAGAATTGATCAGGGGATTCGTGCAGATATTAATTTAATTGATGGCGACAGTGGTGGTGTCGTCTATACCGTCACGGTAAATCCGCATACAAACATGGCAGAAGTGAGGGGGATCGCAGGGATTAACATTGCTGGTAATGGTTTGCTTGCTAATGGACTGTTTTCTAGAGCAGATAACATCAATAGAATACTGCATTTAAGTTTAAGATAAAAATTAATGATACGATTATAGCTCGCTTCGTTTTTTACGAAGGGGGCTTTGTTTTGTTTTCAAGTCGTATGAATAGATGCCACAGCATGCATATTGGTTACATCAATTTACAGTCACAACGGCCATTAATTTCAAGCATCAAGCCATATTTTAAGCGTTTAAGCATGGAAAAATCCGCTTCATCATGTTATAATACTTAGTAGGGTAAGATTAAAAAAATCACGAACGGAAGGCGCGTAGTTGAGATGGAGCTAGTAGCAGTGGAATGTCCAAAGTGTGGTGGACAAATTCAAGTAGATGCTAAGATAGAAAAATGCTTCTGTATGTATTGTCGTACAGAGATACAAATGAATCAAGTCCGTTCAAATGGAAATCATACGAATATCCATCATGAGTTCGAAGCAAAATTGGCATTGGCAAAGCATGCTGAAAAGCTGTATAACGATGGTCAGGAAAATTTTGATGCGGTAATGAAAGCTTATGATGCAGTTCGACAGGTGGGTGCCCATCATGCGGATTACTGGTTATCAAGGGCACGTTTTTTTTCGTCTGCTGTGATCAAGGAACTAAAAAAAGGTAACATTCAAAAATCAAAGGCAAGTGTCCTTAAAGATTATGCATTATGGATGGATACAGGTATTGGACATTTTACAGGTATTCGTTCTGCTTTAGAAGCTGAAAAAAAACAAACCATTGGAAAATTAAAAGTGGCCTTTGATGAACGCGCAAAGCGACAGGAAAAAGAAGCGGCATTAGAGAATGAACGAAAAAGAATGGAGCAAGAAGCGCTTGAAAGAAAGCGTCAAGAAAGGCATGATGCCTGGTTAGCTGCTGCACCAGAACGTAAAAGAAAACGAATTAGAAATGGTGTTATTGTCGCGATACTGGTCATGGCAGCGATCATCATTTGGCCTATTTATCAAAATCAGATGGAAATGCGAAGACGACAGGCTGAACTGGAGGAACAGCAGGCAGTTGCATTTGCTGTTTTAGAAGAGAGATTAGCAACTGATGATACATGGGCGGCTTTATTAGCTTGGGCATTAGAAGAAGAAATCAACTTTGAAATCCGCATTGCAGATGCGCCTATTGATTCTGATTTGTGGCGTCAGGTTGACGTTTACGGATGGGTGGGTGAATTTGAATCTGCAGAAGCTGGGTTTGATGAAGCAGGGGATGTGGCACTGATTTTTAATTGGTCTGAGCTGACTTATGATGCAGATTGGTTTGCCTTAACCCATTTAGATAGAAACTCTGAGGTGGCAATCAATGACTGGTTGGATCATGGGGGTCGTCAATATTTAGAAAGTAGATTTGATAATGTGCGCATACAAGCGATTGATCAAGATAACGTTTTTATTAATGACACGCCCTTTGAAAAAGAATTTATCAGTTGGCGTTTATTTCCATCAGAAAATAGCATCCATCAAGATGAAGTCTTACATGTGTATTTACAGTATGACGTGCAGCGACCCCCAAGAGAAGAAGTTCATGAAATGATTTTAGCTTTGCTAGATGAAAAAGATCAAAATGCGCTGCTACATTTTTCAAATGGTGCTCGAATGAGTACAAACAACGTATCGGAAATGGCTGCTGTTTTAGGCATTCATCCTGATTTTTTAACAGTTGAACCTTATATCATGAGGTTACAAATTTATCAGGTTGACCGCAATGGAGATGAATTAACCCTACGTGACCGTCGAAATGTGACAGCCAATGATTTCATGAGTTGGACTTATACCAGTCGCATTGTCGTTCTTAGGGGTAGAAACAATGAAGAACAATTAAATATTAGAATTTATCAAATGTTTGATATAGAATCGGATACTTCTGGTTTTAATCGCGCTAATTTTGAGCGAATTGCCAATGGGATGACCTTGGAGCAAGTGAATGATTTGTTAGCCAGGCAAGGACGGTTAAGTTCTGCCAATGGGAATGTATCTGTTTATACTTGGCATCAAGGACTCACAAATGCTGATGTGACGATTTCTGTGACATTTACAAATGATGTTGTCACTGGAAAAGACTGGTCGGAAGTGCCTCGATAATGCTACCTTTGGAAGTTTTAGGCGATATAAAGTTTTCATGACTAAAAGATTTTAAAGCTCATACACTGGAAAAATCCACGCCATCATGTTATAATGAAGAGACTGATTGTTTAACGAAACAGTGTTAGTATGCGGTGCTAAAGCTGGTTGAGGAGTGAAATGAATGACTTTTTCTAAACCTAAGGGAACGTATGATGTGTTGCCTGATGAATCTGGAAAGTGGCAATTTGTTGAAAGTGTTGTACGAGAAGTTGCCCGTGTTTATCATGCTAAAGAAATTAGAACCCCGATTTTTGAATCCTCGGAATTGTATCACCGTGCAGCGGGTGAAACCAGTGATGTGGTAAGTAAAGAAACATATGATTTTGAAGATCGTGGTGGTCGTGGGATAACGTTGCGTCCTGAAGGGACAGCTGGTGTCGTTCGAAGTTTTATTGAAAATAAATCTTATGTTAAGTCTGGAACGCAAAAGATGTTTTATATGGGTCCCATGTTTCGTTACGAGCGTCAGCAAAAAGGACGCTATCGTCAACATATGCAATTTGGTGTTGAAGCTTTCGGGAGCGATTCGCCTTCAACTGATGTTGAAATCATCGCCATGGCTTGCTTGGTTCTTCAGAAGTTAGGACTAGATCGTAATGTGAAAGTAAAGCTGAATTCTTTAGGAAGTGATAAGAGTCGGGCTTTGTATCGAGAAGCGTTGATCCATCATTTTGAAGCTCATAAAGGGTCTTTATGTTCAGATTGTCAAGTTCGTTTCGAGAAAAATCCGTTACGTATTTTAGACTGTAAAAAAGATGCCGATAGCGAGGCCATGAAAAAGGCACCAGCGATGATTGACCACTTGGTTTCAGAAGATTTGGCTTATTTTAATGCGGTTAAAAAAGGTTTGAAAGAAATAGGGGTCGTTTATGAATACGATCAACATTTGGTTCGAGGGTTTGATTACTACACCCATACCATTTTCGAAGTGCAAGCAGATATCCCTGGATTCGGTGCACAAACAACCCTTTGTGGTGGTGGTCGATATGATAAGCTGGTTGAAGAATTAGGTGGTCCAGCAACCCCTGGTATCGGATTTGGTATGGGACTTGAACGGGTGCTACTCGCTTTAGAAGCAGCTCATATTAGCCATGACGTGGCAGATGCAGTTGATCTGTTTTTCTTACCGATGGGTGAGGATGCTCAAATATTGACTTTAGATATGATGCGTCAGTTTCGTGCTGAAGGTCTTTCATGTGAAGCAGATTTTTCAGATCGGAAGCTTAAAGCCCGATTTAAACTAGCTGATGATCACCATGCAAAATATACTGTGGTGGTTGGTGATGATGAACGGGCGACGCAGATGTTTAAGGTCAAAGATGCCAAAACAGGTGAACAAGTCACTGTGAAGCGTGATGAATTAGTAAAATTTATCCAAGGGCGTGTTTAAGGCATTGCTTAAAAGGACTGGAATCGCAGTTGTTGTTGAATAGATGTTAGTGTAGCAAGAGAGGTTGTTTAAAATGAAAAGAACACATAACAATGGTGAACTTCGTCTTGCCAATGTCGGAGAAGCCGTTTGTTTAAAAGGTTGGGTGTCTAAAGTACGTGACGCAGGTATTATGTTTATTGTTTTGCGTGATCGCTATGGATTGATTCAGTTAGTTGTCAATCCTGAATCAGCTGATCCAACAGTTGTAGCAGCAGCAAAATCATTGGGAAATGAATATGTCATTGAAGTGAGTGGACGAGTGGTTGAACGAGAAAGTAAAAACCCTGATATGCCAACAGGCGACATTGAAATCGACCTTGTTACATTGACTGTTTTAGCAACAGCACAGACGACACCACTGATCATCGCTGACGAGACTGATGCATTAGAAGAAACACGCTTAACGTATCGTTATTTAGATTTACGTCGACCTATCATGCAACAAAACATCATGTTGCGTCATAAAATGGTTGCATCCTTTCGTCACTACTTAGACCAGCATGACTTTATCGACATAGAAACACCTTATCTAACGAAGGCAACCCCTGAAGGCGCCCGTGATTATTTGGTACCAAGTCGGGTTCATCCAGGTGAATTTTATGCGTTGCCACAGTCTCCTCAAATTTTTAAGCAGTTACTGATGGTTTCTGGTTTTGAACGTTATTATCAAGTGGCGCGCTGTTTTCGTGATGAAGATTTGCGTGCAGACCGTCAACCTGAATTTACACAATTAGACATTGAAACCTCTTTTTTAACACAAGATGATCTGATGCGTATGACTGAAGACATGCTTAAAAAGATGATGCACGACGTTTTGGGACTCAATATCAACGATGAATTTCCCGTGATGACTTATGAAGAAGCGATGTCGCGTTTTGGTTCAGATAAGCCAGATACGCGTTTTGAGATGGAATTGATCTCATTATGTGATGAAGTTGTCGAAAGTGGATTTTCTGTTTTTTCTGATACAGTCAAAACGGGCGGCATGGTTAAAGCCCTTAATGTAAAAGGAGCAGCTGAAAAATTTTCGCGCAAAAACATTGATCAGTTAACTGATTTTGTAAAGCGCTACAAAGCAAAAGGGTTGGCTTGGGTTAAAGTTGAAGCAGATGGATGGACGGGCCCCATTGCAAAATTCTTCAACGATGGAGATAGGGCTCGCATAAATGCTGCGACTGATGCCGAAGCGGGAGATTTGTTACTATTTGTTGCAGATAAAAAAGAAGTCGTCGAAAACAGCTTAGGTATGTTACGTGGTTATCTAGGAAAAGAACTTGGCTTAATTGACGAATCGACATTTAATTTCTTATGGGTCGTCGACTGGCCGCTATTTGAATATGATGAAGAAGCAGGCCGTTATTTTGCAGCCCATCATCCGTTTACGATGCCTCGTGATGCAGATTTGGCAACTTTTGATCATCAGCCGAAAGCAGCTTTGGCTCAAGCTTACGATATTGTTTTAAACGGTTATGAAATAGGGGGTGGATCCATTCGTATTTATGATGCTGAGATTCAAGCACGCATGTTTAAGACATTGGGATTTTCTGAAGCGGATCAGCAAGCCCAATTTGGCTTTTTAATTGAAGCCCTTAAATATGGAACACCACCTCATGGTGGAATTGCATTAGGGATCGATCGGTTGATTATGACGTTAATAGGAACGGATAGCATTCGTGATGTCGTGGCGTTTCCGAAGACAAATTCAGCTGCTTGCTTAATGACAAAAGCGCCTAGCGTTGCAGATGATGCTCAATTAGCGGCATTATCAGTGCGTGTGGTGCAAAAATAGAAAGAAAATGTTAACGTTGAGATTCATAAATCGAGGAACGCTTTTATTTGGGTTATCTTGATTTTGTGAATCTTTTTTCTATCATGTAGGCATTTTAACGATAAAAACGAGGATTTTTAGGAGGCAATCAATGAAAACGAAAATTTATGGACATAGAGGAAGCAAAGGAAGTTATCCTGAAAATTCAATGTTGGCGTTTAAAAAAGCAATCGACGCAGGTGTGGATGGCATGGAATTGGATATCCACATGACAAAAGATGGTGAGCTTGTGGTGATTCATGATGCGACATTAGATAGAACCACGACTGGAATAGGCTATGTGAAAGACCATACGTTGGATCAAATCAAAGCACTGAGCATTGGTGCCAAATTCACCGAGTTTCGGCATTATGACAGCAGTTGGGACCTTGAGCAAGTCCCAACATTGGCAGAAGCTTTAACACTTTTTAAGTCACATGACTTAGAAGTCAATATTGAGCTTAAAACATATGAAGTAGCTTATCCTGGTATTGAAGAAAAAATGTTAAAAATCGTCAAAGACTCAGGGTACGACCCAAATAAAGTGGTTTATTCGGCTTTTCATTTACCAACGCTCTTGAGGATTCAACTGTTAGATGAGCAGGCTAAAACTGCTTGGTTACTTGAACATCAACTTCCAATGCCTGATGATTATTTACAGATGTTAAATCTTGAAGCTTTACATGTCGATTACAAAGTGGTGCTTAAACATCCAGCACAGTGGCAACCGATTGCGCATCAACTGCGGATTTGGACGGTTAATGAATTGCATGACATGAAGGCACTGGTAGACTTAGGTGTTAAAGCGATTGTAACAGATCATCCTGAAATCGCAACAATGCGCTACTCATCATAAAATGCTATTATTAGATCGCACTAAAGCGATTGCGATCCTTTAGAGTCAGGGATGATGCAAGTGATGCCAGATAGAGAGGGTCCATGAGCATGACGATACAAAAAAAGTCAAGCAGGCGAATGTGCTTAACTTTTTTGTTTAATTGAATTTACCGCTGTGCGCAATTCGGCTAGCGGCGGCGGCAGCAACGGCACCAATGAGGTCATCAAGGAAGGTATGGCAAACGCCTTTTTCATCATCTTTAATATCCAGTTCTCTCAAAATACCTGGCTTTACTTTGTCGATATAACCAAAGTTTGTAAAGCCAATTGAGCCGTAGACGTTGACGATGGAAAATGCCAAAATTTCGTCAATGCCATAAAGGCTATAATCTTTGGCGACCATATCTTGAAGTGGGTAATCAAGCAACCCTTTTTCAGCCAATTCATCTAATTGAATACCTGTCAAAATCGCATTTTGAACTTCTCTTTTTTTAAGAACAGCTTTGACATGATGTACGCAATCATCAACGGTCAATGTATCATAATATTTTTCTTGTAAAAAATAAGTCAATTCTCCAATTTGCTTCAAAGAGACACCGCGGTCTTCAATTTTTTTGATGATCAATGCTTCTAATACTTCTCTTTCATCTGAACGTAATTCCATTTTCATCAC
This sequence comes from Defluviitaleaceae bacterium, assembly GCA_009778135.1. Classification (GTDB taxonomy): domain Bacteria; phylum Bacillota_I; class Bacilli_A; order MOL361; family Turicibacteraceae; genus WRKJ01. The sequence continues at coordinate 1,741 of WRKJ01000105.1, read as the reverse complement.
TCCTCGTTTTTAGTTTTTACACGGGTTCATACAGGCGTACACGTTTACGCAAAGGATTGGCGTTTAAAAGCTTTCAACGTATTAGCCAATAACATGGCAATGGTCATCGGTCCAACGCCACCTGGAACTGGGGTGAGATAAGCGGCTTTTTCAAAAACCCCTTCATCGTCAACATCTCCGACAAGTTTTCCTCCTTCGGTTCGGTTAATGCCCACATCGATGACCACTGCACCGGTTTTAACCATATCAGCTGTTAAGAAATGTGGCTTTCCGATGGCAACAATGAGGATATCTGCTTGACGGGTGATGTCAGCCAAATGAGCTGTCCGAGAATGGGTGATGGTGACAGTTGCATTAAGTCTAAGCAGCAAGCTTGCAATGGGTTTTCCAACGATATTACTTCGCCCGATCACAACAGCATGTTTCCCTGAAACTGGGATGTCGTAGTGATGGAGTAGTTCAATAATGCCAGCAGGGGTGCATGGCTCTAACGTGTTAAGCCCGATGCTTAATCCACCGACTTGTTCAGGATGAAAGCCATCTACATCTTTTTCAACAGCGATGGTGCTAATGACTTTTTGCTCATCAATATGTTTCGGTAAGGGAAGTTGGACGAGAATCCCACTGACAGCAGGATTTTGATTGAAAGTGTCGATATGTGCTAAAATATCAGCTTCTGTCGCAGTATCCGGCAATTGAATGGTTTCAGAATCAAAACCGACTTCTGCTGCAAATTTTTTCTTGCTACGTACGTAAGACAAAGAAGCGGGATCTTCACCCACAATGATAACAGCTAACATCGGCTTTTTACCTGTGTTTGCTAGAATGTCAGCTGTTTCTTTTTTGATCCTTTCTCGAATGATCGTTGAAACGTGTTTTCCGTCAATGACTTTGCTCATGTATAATCCCTCGTTTAGTTAATAGTTTCTAAATATGCTCTCGTGACACTTATTTTCACTAACATGTTTTGATGAGATACTTAGTTCAATGAACCTAGAAATAAAGAGAAAAGTTCATTGATCCTATTTTACCATAAAGTGCCAGAAAATTAAACGATTTTAAGTTTATCTTTAAAGATAGCGACAATCATTCAAAGATGGCAATCCAATGATCGAAGAATTAGCACCCTTTGTCGAATCTACCAGCAATGAAGTCGAAGTAATGAAAATCGTTACGCTACAATTCATTCAGGGAACCGATGATTGTGTGGGAAAGCCAAAGCTCTTCTCCCATGTAATACTCAATTATGTGTTCAAGACACTGGGGATAACACAATTTTTAACGCTCTAAAAATCCCGAAGTAAAATTGAATACGACTTGGTAGGTTTAGTAAAACTGATGTGCTATGGAAGGCTTTTGAATCCTACCTCCAATCGTAGCACTTTTTCTCAGAACATCGACTACTACGAACCTTTATGCAGTTCAAACGATTCTTTCGCTATTTACTGAGCAATGGATGTTTTATACGAAAAGCGAACAGCTCTTCTGAATCGGATCAACAATGAAATCACCAAATCAATTGGAAGGAACACTGATTTTGTTTTTTACGATTTCACTAATTTTTATTTCGAAACCCAATATCCAGATGAGGACAGAATTGTTGATGGAAAAGAAGAAAAAGGCTTGAGACAGCGTGGTGTATCTAATGTCAATAGGTAAGGATAGTCGATTGGGGCTGCCAATTTGTTAATCTCCATTACAGAGCCAACTTCCTTTTCCCCTGACCCAAACCGTACGGGCG